>JABIFK010000716.1 GCA_018650745.1 Candidatus Latescibacterota bacterium
GCAACAAACCACCCAACAAACAGCACAAAATGCTGAGCGTGCTGCAGCAAGCCAACGAGCAAACGTGCAAACAGAAAGCCGTGAGGAAATTCGAGAACTCCAAACAGATGAGCGAGAGTTGGCACGCGAGCTTCAGCAAACCCAACAAGACCTGCGTCAACAACGCGTTCGTGCCCAACAAGCCCAAAGCTCTGCATCACGCAGCACCACATCTTCTGCAGCAGCCATTGGAACAAACATCAACATTCTCGCAGGCTAACAAAGCACTTATAAAAAAAGCGGCTCACGTGTAAACGTGAGCCGCTTTTTTTATTTCCTAAAATGCACAACTTTCACAACTTCATTTTGACTTTCCTTTTTCCTTGCCTTAAACCGGCTGCTCAGTCAAAACGCGTTTGGCAGTTGTAACAATGGCATCGGGTGAAAGACCCGCCTCATCACGCAACGCATCTTGCGAGTCGTGCGTAAAGAACCGATCGGGAATGCCCAATGTATACACCCGTTGACCTGAACGCATCCGATCACTCAAGTGTCGCGCCACTGCTGCACCAAAACCACCCTCTACTGTATTTTCTTCAATCGTAATCAAGACACTGTGTCGTGCAGCCAAATCATTGAGCATTTCCAAATCCATCGGCTTCACGAACCGACAATTGATCACCTCAGCAGAAATATTATCTTCAGCCAATTTTTCACGTGCTGCAATGGCGTTGTCCACCATGGTGCCCACAGCCAAAAATGCCACATCGGCACCCGTTTCCAATTGCTCCCAAGAGCCAATTTTTAATGCTTCAGGCTCACGCTCTGCCAAAGGTTTGTTCACCGTGCCACGCGGATACCGAATAGCAAATGGGCTGTCGACCTGTTGCACAGCTGTATACATAAAATCGCGCAACTCGTCACCATCTTTGGGCACGCTCACCACCATATTGGGCACACACATCAAATAAGAGATGTCAAAGTTACCGTGATGCGTGGGCCCATCAGCACCTGCAAACCCAGCGCGATCCATACAAAATACCACAGGGGCCGATTGTAAAGCAACATCGTGAATGATCTGATCATAGGCCCGTTGCAAAAACGTTGAATAAATACCCACAACAGGCCGCCCACCTTCCAAAGCCATACCAGCGGCAAATGTTACGGCATGTTGCTCGGCAATACCCACATCAAAAAACCGGTCTGGGTGTGCTTTTTGAAACATGTCCAAACTCGTACCATCTGCCATCGCCGCCGTAATGCCCACAACACGACTGTCGTGATTGGCCAATTCAATCATCATTTCACCAAACACAGTCTGATATTTGGGCAGATCTGGTTTATCTGATTTAGGGGCTGGTGGGCTAATGGCATGATATTTTATAGAGTCTGCACTATAAGGATCTTCTTCTTCTTCAGGAATAGCACCTTTGCCTTTAATGGTATGCACGTGCAAAAGCACCGGACCTTTGAGGTCTCGGATATTTTTTAACGTTTGCACCACTTCACGAATATCATTGCCATTAATAGGGCCAAAATATCGGAAGCCCAACTCTTCAAACAAAATCCCCGGCACCAACATCCCCTTCAACCCTTCTTCAAACCCACCCACAGCACGGCGCAAATTGTCACCCACCACAGGAATTTTGCCCGTCAAATCCCATGCTTCTTTTTTGATCTTTTTATACAAAGGATCATTCGTAATACGATCCTTAACCCGGTTGTACATCGGGTCCGTAATAATCCGTGTCAAATAATGGGAGATAGCCCCCACATTGGGTGAAATAGACATGCGATTGTCATTTAAGATCACCAACACATCTTTGTCTGCAGCACCCGAGTTATTCAAACCTTCCAACGCCAAACCACTCGTAAGTGCGCCATCACCAATAACAGCTATCACCTTGTTGTCTTCACCCATCACATCGCGCTGAGCCGCAAACCCCAAAGCCGCCGAAATCGACGTACCTGCATGTCCCACAGCAAACGTATCGTAGGGACTTTCTGTGCGCAACGGAAACCCACTAATGCCGCCAGGTTTGCGAATGGTCTTTAACGCCTCACGACGTCCGGTCAACACCTTATGCCCATAAGCTTGATGTCCCACATCCCATACAATCTTGTCTTTGGGTGTATCATAAATATGATGCAGCGCCACCGACAACTCGGTAGCACCCAAGCTCGAACCAAAGTGACCACCAATTTCTGTCACCACATCAATGATATATTGTCGCAGTTCACTACAAACCTGCTCCAACTCATCAACAGACAAATGTCTTAAAGCCGCAGGTGTATTAATATTTTCAAGCAAAGACATAGACGTCTCCAACATAAAGTTTCTGGTGACGATAGGGTCTTGAGAATATAAGCAAGCAAATAGAACTATGCAACCACGATATGATATCAAGCCGTTCTTCTGTATATGACAAATACAGCGGAAAAACGTTCAAAAAATCACAAATCAAGGTCAAAAAGAATGAATCGTTTGACGTCCAACCTGTGGCTTGCAGACCAGCGACCAATTCTACAATGCCGCCTGGATCAAGATCATGAAAGAAAATCCTGCAATAAAAGCCCAAGCGGTCTGCGTCGGTGAACGCGTTTCCAGCGCATCGGGGATCAATTCACGAACCACCAAAAAAATCATAGCGCCCGCAGCAACGCCCAACAATGGAATCATGAGGGGTTCAAATAACCAAACCAACAACGCAGCAGGTACCGCCGCAATGGGTTGAGGCAAACTCGTCAAAAAAGCAGCAACAAAACACTTAAAAATACTGGCACCACCTGCCCGCAGAGGAATGGCCACAGCCAAACCTTCGGGAATATTATGAATGCCAATCGCCAGCGCGATATAGTCACCCAAACCCTCTGCGGCAGGCAAATATTGCGCAGACGCATATCCCACGCCCACAGCCACCCCTTCGGGAATGCTGTGAAAAGACATCGCCAAAAAAATCAACAACTCTCGCCGATTACCCAAACGCCCCAAAAGCGAATTTTCGAGACGGTCACGGGTTAAGAAACGATCCATTCCCGACAAAAAGGAGGCCCCAACAAGCAAACCAAACAAAACCAGCACAACCTGTCGCAATCCTGGCACGTGCTCGTCTAAGGTCAACCCAGGCAACAACAAGTTATAAACCGATGCCGAAAACATCAATCCACCCGCCAGCCCATACCCCAATCCCATATGCCGCTGTACGTCAAATTGCGGAAAAAGCAAGGGCAACGCCCCCAAACCACAAGCCAAACTCGCCAAAATACCCGCAACAAAACAATGTATCAAAAAATCATATTGTGCCATAATCGCAGCCTTTTCAGATGAATGACAGTTACCCTATTTTAGAATACTCCAAAAACACACACCTCGTCAACATAACTTATTGAAAGAGTGTCATTTATGTATCAAAAACACAACAAGTGTATCATCCATAAATCACATGCTTTTGAATGCCAACAAAAAA
>JABIFK010000398.1 GCA_018650745.1 Candidatus Latescibacterota bacterium
AGAATTTATTGCCTTGGTAGAAAAATACTTGGGAGAATAAGAGAGCCAGACAATAGAAACGACACAGAATATGCGCAAGTCCCTCCTATCAACAGTTTCATATCATCATTTGTATTGCATAATCCCATTCCAAATACGCGTAACTCCTCAAACCCCAGCCACAAAAAGGACATCTTCATGTCAACCACTTTGCTTACAGATGAATTTGATCAACTGACCATAGGCACCCTATCAGCCAATGTAGGCGCGCACACAGAATATCATTTTTTACCCGAAGCGGCCCCGAAAGGAAACTGGGGCGTGGCGTGTTTTGCGTCTGGTGGTGATCGTGGTTTGGCATGGCATGTTGCGTCACATGAGGGGAAAAACATTGTCGCTCAAACCATAGAGAACAAACACAAACACACGCACCCCATGCTCAATGCGGGTGATTTTTTGTGGGAAGATTACACCCTCACGGTATCCTTTACACCCCAAGAAAAAAAGGGGCAAAATGGTGTGGTTTTTCGATATCACAACAACCGCTGTTATTACTTCTTCGGTTTTTGTGACGACACCCTCTCACTGATCAAACGACAACACGACAAAACCTATCGGGACCCCAACGAAGACATACTTGCCAGCCAACCCTGTGACTGGACACCAGGAGAAACGTATACGGCAACCGTCACGATCAAGGGCACGCACATTCATGCAACTCTTGAAGATGTTGCCACGCTGGAAGCAGACGATGCCACTTGGCCCAAAGGCAAAATAGGTTTGATGGCAGACAACCCCACACAATATCACAATGTAACCGTCACAACAGAGGACGTCGAAACATTTAACGTTCATCGTGAAAAACGTGAAAAAGAATTAGACGACCTTCGCGAACAAAACCCAAAGCCCGTACTTTGGAAAAAGTTCAGCACGGAAGGGTTTGGTGTGGGCCGCAACCTGCGTTTTGGAGACCTCACGGGTGATGGTGTTCCCGATGTTTTGATTGGGCAAGTTTATCATCACGGCCCACGCGATGCATACTGTGAAATCTCATGCTTAACCGCCATGAACTTTGACGGGGACATCTTGTGGCGTGTGGGCGAACCCAACCCAGAGAACAATCATCTCACCAATGATGTCGGTTTTCAAATTGTAGACGTGGATGGTGATGGCAAGAACGAAGTTGTTTATTGCATGAACTTCGAAATTATCATTCTCGACGGCGCAACAGGCCAAGTCAAACACAGAGCCCCCACGCCCCAGAGTTATCCCCCCGCCGATAAGTTTCCTCATATTTTGGGCGACAGTCTTTTCTTTTGTGATATGCGTGGCCAAGGCCACAAGGGTGACATTCTCATTAAAGACCGCTATTGGCGCTTTTGGATGCTCAATGAAAAATTAGAAGTGCAATGGGAAGATGAAATTCGCACCGGGCATTATCCTTTTGCGATGGACATTGATAACGATGGCAAAGACGAGCTCGCATTGGGCCACGCCCTTTATGACCATGACGGCACCCAATTGTGGAACATTGAAAACACCTTACAAGATCATATTGATGGTGTGGCCATTGGCAATTTTAACGCCCCCGATGATGGCCCTCTCACCATCCTTTATGCAGGTAGTGACTCAGGCATTTTCTTTGCCGATTTAGATGGCAATATTCTCAAACATCACTGGATTGGCCACGGTCAAAACCCTGCCCTCTTAAATTTGCGCGCAGATCTTCCAGGTCTACAAGTCGTCTCTATCAATTTTTGGGGCAACCAAGGTATTCTGCACTTTTACGACAAAGACGGCAACATCTATCACGATGCCGAACCCAATCCCTTTGGTTCGATGTGCTTGCCCATCAACTGGACGGGTGATGGCACCGAATACTTCGTGCACAACCCCAACCCACGCTGGGGCGGTCTCTTTGACGGTTGGGGCAGGTCCGTTGTACAATTTCCCGACGATGGCCATCCCGACATGTGCAATGCCGTGCTCAATGTCACTGGCGACTGTCGCGACGAAATTGTGGTTTGGAACCCCAATGAACTTTGGGTCTATACACAAGACGACGGCCCCAAAACGGGCAAACTCTACAACCCCATTCGCAATTCCATGTCGAACTATTCCAACTATCAGGCTACCGTTTCAATGCCCAACTGGACAAAATAAAATCAAAGCAACAAGCGGCATTCTCGAAAAAGTGGACAATGTCTTATTTGAAGCTGCCCACAAAAACAACATCAAAAAGTGAACCATTCACCCCCCAAAAAAAAGGATTAAGACCATGGACCTCTCAGACTTTTTCGAAATACGGTCGCTTGAGGACAGTGTATTCCACTTTAAGCTGAAAGGCTTATGGACAGATGAGGTCTCCGACCAAATTGAGGAACAATATCTACAGATGTGGAAAGAAGCAGTGGACAGTATGCAGGGAGAGAGATTTATTGTTTTGGCCGATACACAAGAGTTTAAACCACCATACCAGAGAGCGAAGTTGTTAATTGCAGAATCGATGAAGTATGCGGTAGAACACAATCTCTACAAATCTGTGGAGGTAATGCCCAGTGCTATAATGCGACTCGCGATACAACAAGCCGCTGACGGACTACATGTTCGACCTGAATGGGTATTTAGTTCTTGAAGGTGCGATTGATTCAGCTGATTTGGAGGCGATGAACCAATGGATAGATGACCAATGGCACTATGTGAAGCAGCCAAACGATGCGGTTGGGAATTCACGATGGATTGGGCGTGTGGAGACGCAGAATTATGGCGGGCAAGACGGTGTAAATTTTCAGAACATTGTGGATGGGGGCGATGTATTTGAAAAGTTGATCGACCATCCGGCGTGGATTGACTTGGTTCGTAAGTATGTGGCAGAAAATAATGGCCTATCGATTTATGAAAATTTTCTGAACGTGCGAGGCCCTGGTGGCCATCTTTATATTCACAGTGGCGGACACTTTCCACGACAATATTTCACCTTTCGACACCACAATACCAGCGAGTGGATGGTTGGACAAATTAATGTGTTGATGGCCCTTGAGGATATTGGACCGGGTGATGGTGGCACAGTGCTGATTCCCGGCAGTCATAAAGTAACCGAGACACACCCGCGCTTGGAAGTTGAAGGTAAAAAAGTGGGCAACTTAAACGATGGCCGCTTGGCACAAACGGCGTTGGGCATGCAAGAAATGCACCTAAAGGCAGGTGACGCGCTGTTCTTTACCGATGCCGTAACACACGGCTCATCTGAGCGAACAAATGAAGGGTACCGTCGCTCAGTGGTCTACAGATATTCGCCCAGACACTTCCGCCCGAGATTCAATATTGAACAATCAGATGATTTGCTCAAAAGATTAACACCAGACAGACGTCGCATCTTGGAACCTATTCCGATACGACGACCTTAGAATTTCGAAAACGGAAGAAACACCAAAATGCCATTCTCAATTTGAGAATGGCATTTTTCATTTTCCCAAATACACCACGAGACCCAGTCCAAAAAAGTCTTTTTTATGGCACACGGTTTTCCAATTGCATCTATTCATTGAACGTTTTGTTCAATATATATCCACACATCAGATCATTCTCACACATCCCACTTTTTCTGTCTATACTTGCTCATATGCGAAGGCACATCACAACCCATTTAATGAGATATGCGATGAACAATACCATTCGCATTTGCAAAGAAGACAATCGCCTCCTCGAAATCCGTGATTACCTTGTGCATTTGGTAGATGACAAAGCGATTTCTCGTAACTATCTTAACCAAGTTACAAGCGCCATCAGGTTTGTATTTCGTCAGGTTTTAAAACAGCCTTATACTGTAGCAGATATACCACGCCCAAAAGAAGAACGGAGTCTAATTGTGCCTCATTCAGCCCTTAAAAAACTCGTCATCGCTGCCATCCAAATCATCGTCGCCTCGATGCACATATTCAGACTAGGACAGATCTTTGATGGTCAGATGTACATTCTGTACTGCAGTTACTTTTCGGATATCGTCCTTCCTTTTGCGTGGTATTTCCTTCTGACGGTTGGCGAGCCCCAGATTCCGCCACTACGACAATGGTACGTCAAGGCAGGGATTGTTTTTTCGCTGACTGCCCTTTCCGAGATCGGCCAATACTTCGGATTCTATGTCTTTGGTGTGACGTTCGACCCCCTCGACATACTGGCTTTCGGCGCAGGCATTCTGATTGCCGCCTTTATTGACGTGAGAGTGCTCGCGCCTAACTTCGGGTTCTGGGTGACGACGCAGAAAGAGGAAATCCGTGATGCTGTCAATGACTCTTAGGAAGAGCTGTCTGCCCTCTTCGTGGCGAATCACCACAGACTGATCCTGAAAAAGTAGACACTCGATTAAGCTGCAACCTTTTATTACCCACGCCCGTTGGCAAAGCGAAGTGAGATCCCCCCAATCGTTACACGGTTGCGCACCCTAGCGCAACAAAACCACATTGACAATCCGTATCGTTGCGATATATTCTCGATGCACGTTGTGATCTTACATTCACAGTTAAAAATTCATTCCAGCACCGAATCACTGAATCGCCAACCTCACGACAGTTTATACATCCACATCTGGCCAAGGGAAAGTCGTTCCGTTGGCCAGACGCTTGTACACCAACTCACATAGAAGAGCACGGACTCAAAACAGCTCACATCGAATTGCAATCAGGAGAATTTATATGCCAGAATCTAAAGTCGCGGCCGATACAGTGGGGAACTCAGCACCCGTCGTCACGGCAATGCGGGTAGTACCCGTTGCAGGACACGACAGTATGTTGCTGAATCTCAGTGGCGCACATGGGCCCTTTTTTACACGCAACATCGTCATCCTCGAAGACAGTGCAGGACACACCGGCCTCGGAGAAGTACCTGGAGGGGAACGGATTCGCCAGACGATTGAGGATGCACGCGAACTGGTTGTTGGCCAACCCATAGGCGCATACAACAACATTCTAAACCAAGTACGCAAACGCTTTGCTGACCGTGATTCCGGAGGACGTGGCAACCAAACCTTTGACATGCGCATTACCATTCACGCAGTCACCGCACTCGAAGCGTCACTGCTCGACCTACTCGGTCAGTTTCTCAATGTGCCGGTCGCAGCACTACTCGGCGAGGGACAGCAACGGGACGCGGTGGAAATATTGGGGTATCTGTTCTATGTTGGCGATCGCAACAAAACCGATCTGGCTTATCGCAGCGAACCAGAAGCGAACAACGATTGGTTCCGCCTACGCAATGAAGAAGCGTTAACACCAGAAACCATTGTCAGACTTGCCGAAGCAACTCATGCGCGTTACGGATTTAACGACTTCAAACTCAAAGGCGGCGTACTGCGAGGCGAAGAAGAAGCCGAAGCGATTATCGCACTGGCCGAACGGTTTCCCGAAGCGCGGGTCACTCTAGATCCCAATGGCGGTTGGCTGCTTAAAGACGCGATCCGTATTGGACACAGCCTACGCGAGGTACTGGCGTATGCAGAAGATCCCTGCGGTGCCGAAGACGGGTTTTCCAGCCGAGAGGTCATGGCCGAATTTCGGCGTGCAACAGGCCTACCGACAGCAACCAACATGGTCGCCACCGACTGGCGACAAATGGCACACACCATTCAATTGCAGTCGGTTGACATTCCCCTTGCCGACCCGCACTTTTGGACCATGCAAGGTTCGGTACGCGTTGCGCAAATGTGCAACGAGTGGGGCCTAACCTGGGGCTCCCACTCAAACAACCACTTCGATATCTCGCTTGCGATGTTCACGCATGTCGCAGCGGCAGCTCCTGGCAATACCACCGCGATTGACACCCACTGGATCTGGCAAGATGGTGAACGCCTGACACGCGACCCCCTCCAAATTGAGGGCGGTTTGGTGAACGTGCCGGAGAAACCGGGTCTCGGCATCGAAATTGACGAGGAGCAACTGGCGCAGGCACATGAACTGTACAACAAAAAAGGGTTGGGCGCACGCGACGACGCTTTGGCCATGCAGTTTCTCATTCCAGACTGGACCTTCGACAACAAAAGCCCCTGCATGGTGCGCTAAGCCACGCTTTCACATAATCAATGAAACAACACCTTATATCAGAAACAGAATTTACAATAGAGGCCAACGATGTCTATAGGAATGACACCTCAACAAAAACAAGACTTTGAGCAAGACGGATTTGTCATACTCGAAGATTTTTTAACCTCAGAAGAATTGGATCGGCTGCTCAAAGCCGTGGATGATGTTGCC
>JABIFK010000331.1 GCA_018650745.1 Candidatus Latescibacterota bacterium
AGAGCAAAAAGGAATGGATGCCAAAGAGATAGACCTCATTGTTGTGGCCACCATCACTCCCGACATGCTTTTTCCCGCAACAGCCTGTCTCATTCAAAATGAAATTGGCGCAACAAATGCTTGGGCATTTGACTTATCTGCAGCTTGCAGCGGTTTTCTTTATGCACTTAGTGTCGGTGCTCAGTTTATAGAAACAGGCGCACACAAAAAAGTAGTCGTCATTGGCGCTGACAAAATGAGCAGCATCATGGATTATACCAACCGCAACACATGCGTGCTTTTTGGTGATGGTGCCGGTGCTGTTTTGCTCGAACCTGCCGAAGATGGCCTGGGCATACAAGATTTTGTGTTGCACGCAGATGGTTCTGGCGTTGAGTACCTACGCCAACCAGGTGGCGGCAGTTTGCACCCAGCCACACATGAAACCATCGACCAAAAATTACATTATATTTACCAAGATGGACGAGAAGTTTTTAAATTTGCCGTACCTCGTATGGCAGAGGTCTCGGCCGAAGTTCTAGAGCGCAATGGCTTAACAGGTCAAGACATTGCGCTTTTTGTGCCTCATCAAGCCAACAAACGCATCATTGACGCGTGCATCAAACGCACCGATTTGCCGCCAGATCGTGTAGTCATTAACATAGATCGTTATGCCAACACATCGGCAGGTACCATCCCCATTGGTTTGTCTGAAGCCGTTGGGCAAGGACGCATCAAACGTGGAGAAAGAGTGTTATTGGCAAGCGCTGGTGCGGGTTATACCTGGGGCAGCGCCCTATTGACTTGGGCATACTAAATATATTTTCGCATTCTAATTACCACATCATCTAAAAAATCACAACGACGCTCATCCATGTCTACTGCATTTTTATTTCCAGGCCAAGGCTCACAGTTTGTAGGAATGGGCCACGACCTCTACAAAGCATTCCCTGAAGCACGTGCCGTTTTCGACCTAGCCGACCGTGTGCTCGACATCGAAATCAAAACCTTTTGTTTTGATGGCCCAGAAGACTCGCTCAAACAAACAGCCATTACCCAACCTGCTATCTTCACGCACAGTATGGCCGCATTTGAGGCCCTGAAATCACGCGGACATCACCCGCACATTGTTGCCGGTCACAGTGTTGGAGAATTGGCGGCTTTGGTTGCTGCTGGCGTGATATCACTCGAAGATGGTTTTCGAGTGGTTTGTGTACGTGGCCAAGCCATGCAAATCGCAGGCAAAGCACGACAAGGCACAATGGCAGCCATTATTGGCTTAGATGACGATGTCATTACCGAGGTTTGTCACACGGTTTCCAATACCGGCCAAGTCACTCCGGCCAACTTTAACTGCCCCGGTCAAGTTGTCATTTCTGGTGAAGAACATGCAGTGCAAAAAGCAATGGAAGCAGCCAAAGAAAAAGGGGCAAAACGAACCCTGCAACTGCCTGTAAGCGGTGCCTTTCACTCGGCTCTCATGCAACCTGCCGTAGAAACACTAACGGCCATATTAGAAGATGTGCCTTTTTCAAAAGCACAAATACCCATCATCCCCAATGTTACAACAGAACCAACCACAGATCCTCAAGAACTCAAAGATCTCCTGATTCAACAAGTGATTTCACCTGTGCGTTGGACACAATCTATGATCACTTTAGGCACCCAAGGCATTACACAAGCCTACGAAGTGGGTCCAGGCAGTGTCTTAAAAGGGCTGATGCGACGTATCAACAAAGAAATACTCGTCACAGAAGCAGGCACAGTCGACGCCATCAACGCAATTTAAAACAGTACAAATCTTATGCGACTAAAAAATCAAACAGCAATCGTAACAGGAAGCTCTCGTGGCATCGGTGAAGCCATTGCGTTGCGCTTAGCCGATGAAGGTGCAAATGTTGCCGTGTGTGCCAGCAGAAGCATCGAAGGTGCCGAAGCTGTGGCCGCCAAGATTCGTGACAAAGGTCAAGAAGCATTGGCGATCAAAGCAGATGTTTCTCTAAGCGAAGATGTAGACGCACTGATCAAAAGTGTTGTGGATGCCTGGGGAAAAATCGATATATTGGTTAACAACGCAGGCATTACCCGCGACAACCTCATTATGCGCATGAAAGAAGACGAGTGGGATGCCGTACTTGATGTGAACTTAAAAGGTGCTTATCGTTGTATCAAAGCCGTCACGCGTACAATGATAAAAGCACGCACAGGTCGTATCATCAATGTATCTTCTGTTGTTGGTTTAATGGGCAATGCAGGGCAAATCAATTACGCTGCATCCAAATCGGGCCTGATTGGCGTCACCAAGTCAGCAGCCAAAGAACTGGCTTCGCGTAACATCACCGTAAATGCCGTTGCGCCTGGGTTTATTCCAACAGATATGACATCAGAACTAACAGATGATATTGCTGCCAAACTCATCGAACAAATTCCATTGGGCGCGCTGGGCAAACCCGAAGATATTGCCGCAGCAGTCGCCTTTCTTTCTTCACCAGATGCAAACTATATCACAGGCCAAGTCATTGTCGTAGACGGTGGCATGGTCATGTAATACCAACCACGCAAACAACAACGACCGCTTCTCAACCAAGGAGACATAAAATGGCTGACGAAATCCAACAAAAAGTGATCGATTTAATTGTAGACCAACTCGGTGTAGATGCAGACAGTGTCAAAGAAGATGCCCACTTTATCGACGATTTGGGTGCCGATTCACTCGACACCGTTGAATTGGTCATGGCATTTGAAGAAGAGTTTGACATCGAAATTCCCGACGAAGATGCAGAAAAGCTCGAAAGCGTTGGCGATGCCATCAAATATCTGAACGAACACAAAAATTAAGATCCATCAAATTTGAAAGAGGGGAAAAGACGTAATTTTTCCTCTCTTTCCATATCTTTTAATGTAGCATTATTCTTTATTGGGTCCCCCAGACATTGAGGGAGATTGATTGTGCAAAGAAACCGAAGAGTCGTCATCACCGGCATGGGCACTTTAGCCCCAAATGGCAATACAACAGAAGCCTATTGGCAAGCATTGTGCAATGGCCAAACAGGTGTCGATCTCATCACCAAATTTGATGCGTCCGACTTTCGCGTTCGATTTGCTGCCGAAATAAAAGATTTTGACGCCGAAAAATATGGCATCGACCGACGCAACCAACGTCGCATGGATTTGTTCACACAATATGCCATTGCATCATCTGTTATGGCCGCCGAAGATGCAGGCTTAGACATGGACAAAGAAGATGCCGAACGCGTCGGCGTTGTTTTTGGTTGTGGCATTGGTGGTATCAAAACCTTGGAAGAACAATACGAAGCCTACCGCACCGGCGGACCACGACGCATCAGTCCCTTATTTGTCCCCATGATGATTGCCGACATGACAGCCGGTCAAGTCTCCATATATTTGGGTGCTAAAGGGCCAAACTATACCACAGTCACAGCCTGTGCCTCAGCCGCTCACGCCATCGGAA
>JABIFK010000718.1 GCA_018650745.1 Candidatus Latescibacterota bacterium
ACTGGTTGGATAACACACCACCGCCATCTAACTTTTGGGTGCCGCGCCAAGAATTGTTGTGTTTAAAGTAGTCTTCTGTGCGTTGCACCTTGAGTTGCAAATTGCCTCCGCGAATTTTTCCGAGGTGACCTTCCTGAACAGCGGTTTGCAAAGCGCAGAAACCGGGCGTGTGGCGCATTTCAAAATCGACGGCCAACATCAGGTCTTTTTCTTTGGCCAGTTGAATCATGGCATTGCAGTTTTCAACATTGGCGTCCATAGGTTTGGTGGTCATAACGTGTTTGCCTGCGCTTAATGCTTGCATGGCCACTTTGCCGTGGTTGCCCGTTTCGGTAAGTACGAAGACAACATCCACTTCGTCATTGTTGAGATACTCATTGATGTCTGTTGAATACGGCACATCAAATGCGTTGGCTGCTTTTTGAGCACGTTCTTCGCTGAGGTCGCAAACACCCACGAGACGCGTGCCCGATGTTTCGGTGATTTCTCGGGCGCGATTATATCCCATTCCCATACCCACAACGGCAAAGCCAACGGGGTCGTCGTGCCAAGGCCGTTGTAGGCCACGGCCTGATTTGCGTGCTGTGACACCGCCTTGTGCCGCTGTAGGCCAAGCGCGTTGGACGGCGATGACCGTGCGTTTGGACATTTCTTCATTGCTGACGGATCGATCTGGATTATGTGTTTCAACACTGATCGGCGCGTCAAGGCCCTTGCTCAAGAAAACTTCGAGGATGCGTTCATAGTCGATGAGGTCGCCGCCTAATTCTTTGACGGCGTGTTTGGCTTTGACGTGGATCATATTGGTTTTTGTAATCATGCGTTGGATGTATCCGTCTTGATCGTTTTTACGCGCTTCGCTTCCCCAGTCGTTGTGTGGGTCCCAAGCGAGGCCCCATTCTGGTACGTTTAGGACATCGAGCATGGCAAAGACTTCGTCGGGGGTGGTGCCACAGTTTTCAAAACCGAGGATAAGTTCGGCTTCTTTTGCGCGGTCAGCCAAAGGTGCAAACATGTCCATCGTTTTTTGCAATTGATCGGGTTGTGTGGCCAGTGCACCCTGGCCCTCTTGGTATTTTTGCCAAAAGTAGAAAGAGCGTATGCGACGACAATCAAGTGCGTCAGCTGCGCGGATGATGCCATCGAGTTTGTCGTTTTCGGCTTTACGGGTTTCGGCGTCGGGTTGGTGCGCTTTGGCAAGAGATGTTTGCAAACAACCGACCTTGAGACCTTGTTCATCTAAAAGTGCTTTTAGGTCTTTGAGTTGCTGGTCTGAGAGGGATTCAATGCCACGACCAAAGATGCGCCCACGAAGATCAACATAGTCTACCCCCCAAGATTTGATGATGGGGGCTGCTTCGGTGATGTCGATGCCAAGTTCGTCTGTGAATATTGAGACATACATAATGGTTTCCTTATGGAAAGGGTTTTAAAGGTGGTGTGTTTTTTTTCATTAAATGATTATATTTAACGGCATTCTCAATTTCATATCCGTCTGCATATTTCTATCAGGTATTTAGATGTTCTTTCGTTTTTGCTTATATGGCTTTTTGAAAAACCAACGTTATTTCGAGCCTTTTTTAATTCTGATATTTTTGGATAAAGGGCTGAGTTTCTTTTTTGTTGGATTGTTGGTTGCCTTTCGAGAAGCGGTGGTGAATCTATTTGAAATTCCTTCAGGTGCCATTGCCGATGTATGGGGTCGCCGACGGTCTATGGTGTTGTCTTATTCGGCTTACATTACAAGCTTTTTAATTTTTGGTTTGGCCAACGGTGTGGCGGTGCTCTTTATTGCGATGTTTTTCTTTGCCATAGGGGATGCATTTCGATCGGGTACGCACAAAGCCATGATTTTTACTTGGCTGCGTTTACAAGGACGCGAGAAAGAACGTACTAAAGTATATGGTTATACGCGTTCTTGGAGTAAATTCGGCTCTGCCCTATCTGTTATTTTATCTGCCCTTTTTGTTTATGCTTATGACAGTTACAATTATGTATTTTATTGTTCGATTGTTCCTTACGTATTGGGGATCATAAATCTTTTAGGCTATCCTGCGCAATTGGATGGTACGGTTGACCGGGAGATATCGTTTAGCCAAATGAAACGCCATCTTAAGGAAAGTTTTAAGGAGGCTTTTGGCAATATTCATTTGCGCCGCCTACTCGCAGAATCTGTGGGGTTTCAGGGGGCATACCATGTCGCCAAAGATTATCTCCAACCCGTGCTTAAAGGCGCTGCGCTTATCGCCGTTGGTTATTGGTTTGCCAGTGATCATATGAGTGATATTCAAAAGAGTACCCTGCTTGTCGGTCCTGTTTATTTGCTTCTTTATTTATTGGCGGGTTTTGCCAGCCGCAATGCACACCGAGTTGTGACTCTGTTTGGCCATGCAGAAAAGGCGGCTTATTTTTTGTGGGCAAGTGCTGTATTACTTTTCTTCGCGATGTTTGGCGCATCATTTTTTCAACTTGAGTTTGTACTGATTGTCGTTTTTGTGTTGTTGGACGCGCTTCAAAACCTTTGGCGTCCCGTGCAATTGGGCCGTTTGGATACCCACGGAAACGAAGAGCAAGGTGCATTATTGCTCTCTATTGAAAGCCAGATGAAACGGGTTTCTACAATGGTGATGGCTCCCTTAATGGGCTTGGCAGTTGATGTGACGGTTACACATCATATCGGGGGGCCCTTTTGGCCTGTGGGTCTGTTTGGTTTGCTCGTGACAGTTTTATTTTTATGGACGGGTTTGGTGGCTGCAAAAAAACGCTTGGTCTCTTGATTCTGATCATTTTTCACTGGTAAAAACAAGATGTTGTTTGAGTGCTTCTCTATTGGGTATGAGGCCGATGCCAGGTTCGTTGGGTATAGATGCATATCCATTTTCATCAAGTGCCAAAGCCACGGGAAAGACTTTATCACGTTCGGGATCTAGGTGAGGGGGGTAGATTTCGAGACGCCCGCCCTCTGGGTCGGCAGCAGCAACATAATGACATTGCAGTTCTTGACAACCGTGGGGTGCCAAATGGCATCCTTTTTCTTTGGCCAGTGCCCAAACGTCCATCCCTGCATCATATCCTCCAGTCATAATTGCGACATCGGCGTTGACCATGTGCATAGAACCTTGGCTTATGAATTCTTTAAAGTGGGGGACTGTGTACATGTTCTCGCCGGTTGCAATGGGAATGGGTGTGGCTTCGGTAAGTTGTCGGTGGAGATCAAAAGCATCGGGGCGAAAAGGTTCTTCGAGCCAAAAGATGTCATAGGGTTCAATGGCTTTGGCATAGGCAATGGCAGTGTCGGCATCTTTGAACGCACAGTTGACATCGACCATGAGTTCGATGTTTGGGCCAATGGCTTCACGTGATGCTGCCACGCGTTTGGTGTCGATGTCGATACCAGCAGATGGGTTGCCTATTTTGATTTTGACGCTGTGTGTTTTGAGGGTTTCGACGTTGTAGCGCAGTTCTTCTTGGAGGCGAGCCAGACCCTCGGGTTCGCCGTCGTTGCCATAATAATATCCGCCAGCAATGTAACCCCGCACTTTTTTAGGCGTATCATCACCAGAGAGAAGGGCGTGCACAGGTTTGTTGGCGATTTGGCCTTTGATGTCCCAGAGGGCACAGTTGATGGCTCCGGTGAGCTGGCCATGTGCGCCGCTAAAACCAAAGGTTTTGATGTGTTCATGTTCGAGGTCGGTGAAGATAGCTGCGCTGTCTTGTGGATCGCGGTTGAGAATGCGTTGGCGGTAGTAGGGGATGTAGGATGAGAAGATTTCGAGAGGGCGTTCGGCGGCGGTGCCTCCGAGCCAACCATGACCGGTGATGCCTTCGTTGGTGGTGACACGGAGGAGAAGCAAGACGCCGTCGCCATATGTATTGCTGCCGTTGGTAATTTGATGGGGGCGGGACCAGCGGTAAATTTCGCAGATGAGGTTGGTGATTTTCAAGAGGGTTCTCCCATGGGTAAAGACATTATTTTTGAACAAGTTTTTTATTTCTTTTACATATGCCCACGGCGTCCTACTTTTCTTGGTACACCCCAAGAAAAGAAGGGCCACACCCCCACACTCGCCAGCTCGCGTGCCACCGCCCTACTGCGTGGGGCTTCTAATGATGTTTCGTGTTTTTACCAGCGTAATCCACCCTCACCAGCCCGCGCAGTTCCCACCCCACCGTGTATCCATACACCCTTCCACCCACCCCCAACACCCCCTACCAACTGCACAACGGCCCACACCGCTAAGAGTAGTATTCAAGATCTGAGATATCTCCTTTAATTTTACCTTGAGCTGGCCCACCTCCACAAGAAGGTGGATTTAAGCTTTTTGTCTTTCACCCCCTTCAGGGGGCCGGGGGGTGCTTTTCAGACGGCAGGCAAAGGCACGGTATCCCCTGTTTCGTGTTGCCACAGGCGAATATGTGCGGCCATCTCCCTGATGCGATCACGATGTGCTGGATCATCGAAGAGATTATTTTGTTCGTGTGGATCAGTGTTGAGGTCAAAGAGTTCGCCTTGATCACCGGCACAGAGTGTGAGTTTCCAATGGTCACCTGAGACCATGCATCGGCGAGGTAAGGTGGTCATGAGATTGATATGGGGATTGCCAAGATTGCGGTCGCCAAGGCCGTTCCATTCAACGAATGCGTTGTGTTCGACAAGATCCAAGTCATCGGTGAGAGCACCTTTGAGGCTTTGGCCTTCGAGCTCTGTGGGAATGGGTTGATCGGCGAGGTCTAAGAGTGTGGGCACGAGGTCAGCGTGGCCAAAGACACCGTCGATGCGTTTTTGTTCGGTGTTGAGCCACGGTACACTCAGTAAAAAGGGCACGCGGGCCGATTCTTCGTAGAAGGCACGTTTTTCCCACATGCGGTGGTCACCAGCCATTTCACCATGGTCGCTGGTGAATGCGAAGATGGTGTTTTCCATCTGTCCCGTTTCTTCGAGGGCCTTGACCACTTTGCCTACGGCATCGTCAATGATTTTGACATTGCCAAAGTATTGGGCCCGTTGTTTGCGCCACCCTGCTTCGGTGCTTAAGTCTTCAACGACAATGTTCCCATCTTTGGGTGCAACAGGAAAATGGTCTGAGCGTACACGGTTGAATAGGGAATGGTCTTCGGGGTGTTTATTAAAGGTGGGGCCCACGGGTAGGTCGTCGGGATTATAGAGATCGTCGTAGGGGCCCGTGAATGGGGGATGCGGTTCAAAGGTGCTGAAGACAAGCAACCAAGGTTGATCGGTGTTTTCGCGAATAAAGCGATCAGATTGATTGGCAACAAAGGCGGCCATTTGGCATTCGGGCGGTAAGGTGGCCCGTTGTTTGGGGTCAAAGTGTTTTTCGCCATTGGCCATGGTGGATTGCGGTTCAAAGCCTTGTTCAACCAGCCATTGATGATAGGTGCTGAATGGCGGATTGGGTTTGGTATAACGGGGTTTGCGACCGTCTTCTACGCTGGCCCATTCGTCAAAGCCGTGTTGGCAAAACGCATCGTTACCCAAGTGCCATTTGCCAAAGTGGGCTTTGCGATAGGTATCCGGCAACATTTCGGCAATGGTTTTGGTTTCGTCGCGCAATTCAATGTTGTTGACCACACATCCATGACTGTGTGGATACAAGCCTGTCATCAATGATCCACGTGAGGGTGTACAAACTGCTTGTGTGACATAGGTGTTTTCAAAGACAAAACTGCGTTCCGAAAGCGCATTCATATGTGGCGATTGAATCCAATGGTTACCATAACAAGCCATGGTGTCGGTGCGCTGTTGATCACTAATGAAGATCACGATGTTGGGTTGCATAAACCACTCCTTGTGACAGAGAGTTGAACATATTGGTGTGTCCGTTGTCGGTTTTATTTTTCACCCCCTTTAGGGGCCGGGGGGTTACTCTCCCGAAGGAAATTGACGATACGCCTCAAGTTGGTAGGCTTCGCTCTGTTTAGCCCAAGACACA
>JABIFK010000719.1 GCA_018650745.1 Candidatus Latescibacterota bacterium
GCCTCCTATGAGTTTTACAGCACAGCCCTTTATCAAAAAGCCTTACAATAAACCTATAAAACAAAAAACCCCGCTGCATCATATACTGATGCAGCGGGGTTTCAAAGAACAATCCCAAAAACCGAGCTATCCATACCTTCCTTCTCCCACTTGTGAGAGAAGGTGGCCGAGCGCAGCGAAGGTCGGATGAGGGTGCTTGTATCCTTAAATCCGCTCGGCGTGTTCAACTGCAAAAACGTTTGAATAAAGCCCCGAAACCCACTGTCTGCCATCTTGTGTCACATTGAGATATTCAATGGCATCCCGAAGATAAGGACTCACCACATTCCAAAAAAATCCAGCATATCCTTTTCGCATATCATCGGGGTTTTTATAACCAATTTTCTCATTGGCGCCAATTTGTTCAAACTCATAAAACAGTGCTGGAAGTTTACGCAAATAATCTGGGTCACCGAGTTGGCCAATAAAGTCTGCTGCACGCACCAACCCGCCATACCCTCTGGTATCTTTATATTTGGGTTCATCAGGTGGCGGAAACCGTGTCATTTCAATGTACGAACAGATCTCCTCGGCATCAATCTCAATCAGTAATTTACGCCCAAAACGTTCCTTTACAAACTGCTGACTCCGACCTACATGATAAGGTGTTAATATCGCATCCGTTCCCTCAGATGGCAATTCAACGACCTCATCTCCAACGCCAGTAGCATACTGGTTGCCTGTATCCGCTCGACAAATGCCTTTCACATATCCAATATCATGACACAAAAGTGCAGTCATAAAATGTACCCAATCTTTTGGGGACACCCCACCTTCTTTAAGATGTTTGCCAATGAGAATTTGTTGCCCCACAGTGGCAACCAACATCGTATGTTCCACATCGTGATAAAGCATATCAGAATTGGAAATATTCTCTAAAGTGCACCGGCTCACCCAAGGGATAAAGCGCTCGTATTCATCATTATGCCTACCATACGCTTTTTCATATGCCTCTTCGAGGCATTCCCCAAATTGTTCAATCATGAGATATTTATAGTTAAATAACATATGCTTTTCCTTATGATTCCTGTTCTTTGCGCCATGCCTCATATTCTACACGCGCTTCATCGGTCAGTGGATAATATTTTCTCAAATCCCCTCCTTGTTCCAACTTCATACGACTAAACTCTTCCCATTCGGCATGTTCACTCGCTTTCTTCACCAATTCAGGCGCAAGCGCAATAGGCACCACAATCACACCATCGTCATCAGCCACAATAATATCACCCGGCATCACAAGTCTGTCTCCACAGGCAATGGGCTTGTTCACGGCAAAAGGAAAGATATTGGTCTGCACGTGAAAATTAGGCGTCGTACCTTTGAGCCAAAGACCCAAATCCAAGTCCTGTGCTTTCGGAAAATCGCGAATACAACCATCAACAACCACACCGATGCCACCGCGCCCATAAAAATAAGTCAGCATCATCTCACCAAACACACCACTGCCCATATCACCACGTGCATCCACCACTATAATATCACCTGGCTGGGTGTGATAAAGCGCGTGACGGTGCAATTGCCGCTCTGGACCTTGATATTCCCCCCCCCATGCAAATCTTCTCGTTTGGGCATAAATTGAAGCGTCAGTGCCGGGCCAACCACGGTTTTGCCTGGCGTGCGCGCTGCCAGCCCATGAATTTGTGGGTCGCGAATGCCCAATTTAAAAAGCTCACCACTTGCAGTAGCACTGCCTATTTCTGCCAATGCATCAACAATCGCTTTGGGTGGGCGGTGTATATCTTCTGTTTGGATAGGTGCAGGTTCTTCGCTCATAAGGTCCTCAAAAGTAAAAATTTGAGATTAGATGTGAGTGTATAAGATACAAAATGCCAACAAAGAGACAATGGTATTTTCGATGGACCAATATTTTGGTTTGACAAGGTGAGGATCGTTGTGCTTTTTGATAAGCACAACGCGCTTGGTGCAGCGTGTGTTCATGTATGACAACCTGTGCTTTCATGCGTATCTACGTCTGTTTATGCTTTTTTAGAATAAAGGAGAAAAAATGTCTGACAAACAAATTGGCCTCGTTGGTTTGGGTTTGGTAGGAACAGCTTTGGTTGAGCGATTCTTACCCGCAGGATTTGAGGTCTTTGGTTATGATACCGACCAAAGTAAAATAGATGCCCAGCAAGGCGACGGTTTTGTCGCCTGTAAATCGGCAGCAGAAGTGGCCGAAAAAACACGGCGCATCATCTTATCCCTCCCCAATTCAAACATTGTCAACAAAGCAATCGAAGGCAAAAACGGCATCTTAGAAACCGCAGAACCCGGTGCCATCATCATAGATACGACCACGGCCGATCCAGACATGTCGGTAAAACTTGCGGGCCGTTTGCAAAAACGCAGCATCCGCTTTCTCGATGCCACCATCTTAGGCTCCAGCCAGCAAGTACGCGAAGCCGACATACTCGTCATGGTAGGCGGCGCATTGCCCGTATATGACTTATGTCGCGATATTTTTCAAGCTTTTGCACTACGCACCTTTCACTTAGGCTCATCTGGCAAAGGTGCCGAAGCCAAACTCATAGTTAATCTCGTCTTGGGTCTCAATCGATTGGTCCTGGCCGAAGGTCTGGTCTTAGCACAAAAAGCAGGCGTAGATCCCAACGTCTTGCTCGACGTCTTAAAAGCCGGTGGCGCTTATTCACGTGTCATGGACATCAAAGGCGATAAAATGATTAACAGCGATTTCACACCACAAGCACGCTTGTCGCAACACCTAAAAGACGTCGACCTCATTCTCGACATGGGTTCTCGCACAACAACGCCTTTGCCCACCACCGCTTTACATGCCCAACTGTTACGAACTGGGGTTGCCACAGGTATGGGTGATGAAGACAACTCAGCCATCATCAAAGTTTTGCGACAATTAGCCGGCATTTAACAAACAACAAAGGGACAGAGTTTATAAACACCTGTTCCCTATTCTCTGTCCCCTGCTGTTCACAAGAAAGTCACTATGCGTCCACACATTTTTGTAACAGAAGATAAAATTGATGGGTTACGATCTGTTGACGAGTTGCGCGAAGGCATCCGGGAAGGCCACGCTAAAACCTTGTGGGAAACCATTCTCACACAAGCCAACAACGATTGTAACCGTGAGCCCTTAATACCCAGTTCAGACTTCAAGGGTCGAGAAAAAGTACATATTCAATATGCCAACCCCGATTGGACGGTGGTCAATGCCGCTGGCATGTGCGTGCAAACAGCAGCTCTTGCCGCACTCATAACCGGTGATGGAAAATATCGCGACAATGCATTGCGCCAAATGGAAGTCCTTTTTGACCACACACACTGGCCCATGTGGCGAGACCAAGCACACACAGAATATGAAGCCGATTTGCGAACCGGCATGTTGAGCCGTGATTTGGGGTTGGCCTACGACTGGTTGTATCCTCAGTTAACAGCCGAACAAAGAAAATGGATCGTCAATGGCATAGACGACAGAGGCATTCAACCCTATTTGAGATCCGTTGCAGAAAATGCGTGGTGGGCAAACGGACACAACAACTGGCTTACCGTCGTTGTAGGAGGTTTGGGCACGGCAGGAATGGCTTTAGCAGAGGACCATCCACAATCACAAGAACTCATCGATTTTGCACAGCCACGTTTGGTAAACTACCTCAAAAACTACGGCCCCGAAGGGGAATTCAACGAATCTGTTGCCTATGCCAACGCGTCTCTTCAACCCGTTGCATACTTTACTGCACATCGTTATCACAATGCGGGCGGCGACAATCTCCTGGCCAAGTGGCCTTTTCCCGAAACGTGTTATTGGACCTCTTATTTTACAGTCCCTCCCGGGCACATTGTGCCTTATGGCGATTCACATTTGGATACCCCGCCCTTCGTCACGCACTTTTCAGCCATTGCCGATGCCACACAAGATAGCACCTTGCAGTGGTTCTATTTGCAAAATATTGTCGACAGCCATTATCGCAACCTAACATGGGAATTATTGTGGTACAATGCGCAATTGGAACCCACATCACCAGAAGGTAAAATTCCCAGAGGACGTGCCTACAAAACCCACAGTGCGTGCATCAGCACACGAACCGACTGGAACCAACGTGTAACCCCATGCGTAGTCTATGGCAAAGGTGGCCACGGCGCCGAAGGGCATGGCAATCACGATGCAGGCCAACTGTGCATTGATGGTTATGGCGAACGACTCATCACCGACTTGGGGTCTCCTCCAGGATATCCCGCCGACTTTTTTGGCCCCAACAGATACGAATATTACAACGCCTCCGTCATCGGACACAACGTGCTCACCTTTGACAACCAAGAAATGAAGCGAACAGCCGAAGACCGTGCCGAAATTCTCAGCACGCAGTTCGACGATCAAAAAGGCGGTTATTGGTCACTAGACCTCACGCCTCTATATGAAAATGTCGTGTCAGTTCACCGAACCGTTGTCTTTCTATCCCCCAATATTGTTGCCGTTTTGGATGATGCCGAGCACAAAACAGAAACTGAAATAACGTTGCGATGGCATACAGTCTCCGAATCGACACCAGATGCCAACGGTCAGTTTTATGTTTTGGGTAAAAAGTCTGCCCTATCTGGTCGCGTATTGCGGCTCGATGGAGACATCACCTATCGCCTCAATCATCATGAATATCAGGCACCCTTTAACCGCATGAGATTGGGCAATGAATTTGAGCAAAGACACGAACCCTTTGTTAAAGCATCTGCATCCGACAAGAAATGTCGTTTACTCACTTTGTTCGCCATCTATCCAAATAATAACACAACAAACCCTTGGCAAGAAACAGAAACTGGGTGGCAAATTGACACACCCAATGGACAAACAAACGTTCAAGTAAAAAACAATAAACTTATCGTTGAAAGTGGGCCATCTAACTGGCAAATAGATTTGAATTAGTCTCTTGCTTTGATGGGCAATATGTCAAAAAAACCTTGTAAAATTTTTCACTTCAAGTCGCCCTATTATTCAAATAAGGAAATCGATGTCTTATAAAATGATCGTCCCCGATTTGGGTGAAGATACCCTGTCCCGCCTGCGAACCGCGGTTCCAGAAATGACCTTCTTGGTCGCACAAAACAAAGAAGAGGCTCTTACACTTGCACCCGAGGTCGATGCCATATACACTTTTTGCACACCCGAATTGTTGGCCGCTGCGCCCAACCTCAAATGGGTGCAAGCACTCAGCGCCGGTGTAGAACGTTACCCGTTTGATGAATTGGAAAAACGCGGCATCATATTTACGAATGCCAGTGGTGTTTACGGTGCGCATTTGGCCGACCATCTCATGGCATTTATCCTGGCCTTTAGCCGACAACTACCCGTTCTCTTTCAAGCCCAGCAAGCCCATGACTGGAAAAGCCGCAAAACCTATCCGCCAGGTGACTTGCGCGGACAGACCCTACTCATAGACGGATTGGGAGGCACAGGTCAAGACCTGGCCCAACGCGCCAAAGGTTTTGATATGCGTGTCATTGCAACACGCCGCCATTTAGATCGCCCCAAACCAGACACTGTTGAAGCCGTTTATGCACATGATCAATTACGCAACGTTTTACCCGAAGCCGATTGGGTGGCTGTGTGTGTCCCCCTAACCGACGAAACACGAGATCGTTATCATAACGCCGAATTTGCACTCATGAAAAACACCGCCTACATCACCAACATCGCACGCGGAAAAATCATCAACACCGATGCATTAATGAACGCATTAGACAACAAACAAATAGCCGGTGCAGGTTTAGACGTCACCGATCCAGAACCTCTCCCGACCGATCATCCCTTATGGGATTATGAAAATGTCATCATCACCCCTCACGCATCGGGTCATTCTCCAAATGCCGATGAAAACATCCTCAACCTAATCTGCGAAAATGCCCAACGATTTGTAAAAGGTAAACCCTTAAAAAACCAAGTACACTTAAACTTGCGATATTAGTTTTCCATTGCCATCTATCGTCTGCC
>JABIFK010000131.1 GCA_018650745.1 Candidatus Latescibacterota bacterium
CCTACTTTCTTGTGGTGTTACAAGAAAGTAGGGCGCCGCAGGCAAACACACAGTTGACACACACCATACCACGTTTTACCTTACACCCAAACAAAGGAGCAAAACATGGCAGACCCCTTACCCAACCGCGGAAACCCAGACAGTGACAACTTCCCATCGGGCCCACAAAGAGGTGAACCCGTTCCCACATTCACCTTGCCCAACCAATGGAATGAACCCGTTACCTACGAACCCAATGGCACACACCAATCCCTCATTCTATTTCATCGCAGTGCCGATTGGTGAGGGTATTGCAAAGTCCAGCTCGTGGAGCTGCAAGACAAACTTTCCTACTTTGACCAAAATGACATTCAGCCGTATGCCATTAGTTATGACCCCGTAGAAACACTCACAGTATTTGCAGAAAAACACAACATCACCTATCCCATATTGTCAGATGTCGATAGCACAGTTATTCGCGCCTTTGACATCTTTAACCACCTTGTACCAGAAGGCCATCGCTGGTATGGCGTACCATTTCCAGGCACATACATGGTCGATGCCAATGGCATTGTCATTGACAAATCTTTTTATGCCGACTATGGAATAAGAGACTCCGTTGCCCGCATGCTTCAAAAAACATTTCAAATTGACAGCCGTGGGCTCCCTGTTCAAACCCTTGAGAATGAAGATCTGAAAGTACGGGCGTACGTGTCATCGGACACCATCCGTCGTGGTCAGGTACACACACTCACATTAGACATTGCACTCAAAAACGACCGTCACATTTATGCCCCCCAAGTTACGGGTGGTTACATCCCCACATCCCTAACATTTGACGCGATCGAAGATGTGCGTTTGGGCACCGTAACCTATCCAGACCCTATCCACAAGGAAATGCTCGGTGAAAACGTACCCGTATATGAAAATCACATTCGTTTGAACACCACCGTAGCAAGTCGTAAGCGTGAAGACTTCACCATCCACGGGCATTTAGACTATCAAGCGTGTGATGAAAACGAATGTTATATGCCCCAAAAGCTCACATTTGAATTGCCACTCACCTATTTAGAAAATGTTTGAACATTTATGGCCACAACCCCAGACATCACCATCCAAAACTTGCGCAAGACCTATGTCGTGCCCGAACGTGACACAGGTCTTGGTGCCGCCATCAAAAGCCTCATCGTACGTAAAACACGTGACGTAGAAGCTGTCAAAGACATCACATTCACCGTAGAACCTGGCGAAGTTGTCGGGTTTCTCGGCCCCAATGGCGCAGGCAAAACCACCACCCTTAAGATGCTCTCCGGGTTGCTTCATCCAACGTCCGGTGACATATCCGTACTCGGTTACACACCCTTTAATCGCAACAAAGAGTTCCTCCAACAAATCACGCTGGTCATGGGCCAACGCAACCAACTCATTTGGGACATTCCCGTTGGTGACTCGTTTGAGCGCAACCGCGCCATCTATCGTTTGCCTACCGATGAATACAATCACACACGTGATGAACTCGTCGACTTACTCGATTTAGCCGAACTCCTCCCCAAACCCGTGCGTAATCTCTCTCTCGGCGAACGTATGAAATGCGAAGTTGCCGCCGCACTCTTACACCGCCCTCAAGTGCTCTTTTTAGACGAACCCACCATTGGCCTCGATGTCACCATGCAACGCCGCATTCGCACCTTTATTGGTGAATACAACAAACGCTACAATGCCACCGTACTCCTCACATCGCACTACATGGCCGATGTCGAAGCCTTATGCAAGCGCGTCATCATCATTCATCACGGGCAACTGCTCTTCGACGGCGCACTCACAGAACTTGTTAATCGTTTCTCCCCACACAAAACCATTGTCGTAGACCTTGACATCGAACAAGCCGACCTCTCCAACTACGGCGACGTCATCACCGCCGAAGGCAACCGCATAACCTTGCGTGTACCCAAATCGGAAACCGCAACAGTAACCGGTCGTTTACTCGCCGATTTGCCTGTCATCGATCTTACAGTCGCAGACCCACCGATTGAAGAAGTCATTGAACAGGTATTCTCAACGTAAAAGCTTAGAATACAGGAGACAGAAGGACCGCTGTCCCGATCATCAAGACAGATTTGGAGTAGAAAAGAAATTCTGTATTCTGTATTCTGTCTCCTACATTCTTCTTTATCTTATGAAACACTACTTAGAAATTTACTGGGCCTTTTTCAAAACCACCATCGCCGTCCAATTTCAATATCGGGCGTCGATGAGTATTTGGATGATTGGGCGCGTGTTGGAACCCGTCGTTTATCTCGTGGTTTGGGCCACGGTTGCCAATGCGCGTGGCGGTATGGTGGGAGATTATAATCCAGAAGACTTTGCCGCTTATTATATCGTGCTCATGATCGTCAATCAGTTTACCTTCACTTGGGTCATGCACGAATACGACTATCGCATACGTCAAGGTGCGCTCTCGGTTCTCCTTCTCAAACCCGTCCACCCCATCCACTCAGACATTGCCGACAACATCTCATACAAAGTGCTCATGTCATTTATTGTTTTTCCCACGGCAATCTTGCTCTACATACTTTTTGATCCCAACTTACTCTTCCATCTGCAAACATTCGCCCTATTTTTATGCGCACTCACCATTGCCTTTTTCATGCGCTTCTTTATCGAATGGACGCTCGCTCTCATCGCCTTTTGGACCACGCGCAACGAAGCCATCAACCAAATGTATTTCACACTCGGCCTTTTTCTTTCAGGTCGTATCGCTCCCATTGAACTGTTACCCAACCTTGTCCAACAGATTGCCAACATCCTCCCATTTCGTTGGGCCGTTGCATTTCCAGTTGAACTCATGCTCGGTCGTTTATCAAACGAACAAATCTGGCACGGTTTTACAATGCAAGGTATGTGGCTTGTCATCAGCTTGGTACTGCTCAAAATTGTATGGCGCAGCGGTATCAAAAAATATTCAGCAGTAGGATCTTAATCTATGCACCACCTTTCACTCATCTGGACCTTCTTTCGCATTGGTATCTTGAACGAACTGGCTTATCGCATCAATTTCTATGTCCAGCTTTTACAATCACTGCTCAGTTTGGGCACCGCCATTGGCGGATTGGCCATTGTCTTTTCGCATACCGATTCTTTGGGTGGGTGGCAAGCCGTAGATATTCTTGCGCTGCTCGGTGTCTTTATGTTTGTGGGTGGCATCATTCGCCTCGTCATTCAGCCCAGCATGGCACAACTCATGGAAGATGTGCGCCAAGGAACCCTTGATTTCACGCTCACCAAACCACGCGATGCACAATTTCTCATCAGTATTTCTCAGGTACGCATTTGGCGCGTCATCGATATTTTTCTGGGGATCGCTGTTTTGCTCACCGCACTCATTTATCGCGGTCTCGATATTGGTTTTACAGATGTACTCTTATTTGTCCTTGTACTCTTTACCGGCGGAGCCATCATCTACAGCTTTTGGCTCATGCTCGCCACGCTCACCTTTTGGTTTTTGCGCATTGAAAACATTCTCGTCATTTTCCAAAGCATGTACGAAGCGGGGCGTTGGCCCATTGGCATCTATCCGCACTGGTTGCGATTCGTCCTCACGTTTTTGGTCCCCGTGGCCTTTGCCATCACCGTACCGGCCGAAGCCTTATCAGGTCGCCTAACCACCGAAAGCATTGTCATTTCTATTGTGCTCAGTATCTTTATGCTTGCCTTTTCACGTTGGTTTTGGAAACGAGGGCTTAAGAACTATTCGGGCGCATCAGCCTAACATCTGGCGTTTCATCAGGATAAATCCTGATGATTGGAAAAGCACTATGAGAATAGCCTTTGGGACAATACGAATGCTTGGTGAATGCACCATAGTCTATAAATGAAAAACTAAAACCAACCTATAGAAGGAAGACGTTGACATGTCCAACCGAAACACTTTTCGAGTCGCCATTCGGCAATTTGATCCCTTTGCATCGGCGATACAAAAACAGTGGGATTCATTTTGTGAAACATCGCATGTTAACTTGACTTTAGAAGCGATAGAACTCGACCTCCACCCGCTTTATGAAACGCTGTTCGAAAATGAGGGACTTAAGCATGGCGAATGGGATGTGGCATTTGTCAATTCCGATTGGTTTGCGCAAGCCCATCATGATGGTGCGTTGTTAGACATCAACAGTCACATGAGCACAAATCCCCCAGAAGACTATCCCAACGGATGGACAGAGTCCCTGCTTCGCTTGCAAACGTTCGACAATCACGTTATCGGCCTGCCTTATCACGACGGACCCCAGTGTTTGATTTACCGTCAAGACTTATTCGATAATCCAACCGAACAAGCAGCCTATCAACAGCAATTTGACAAACCTCTTGCTGTGCCTCAAACCTGGAACGACTTCGTCCAAATTGCCCGCTTCTTCACACGCCCCGACCAAAATCTGTATGGCACCACCTTTGCCGCTTTCCCCGATGGACACAACACTGTCTATGATTTTTGCATTCAACTTTGGACACGTGGCGGTGAACTCTTCGACGCATCCAATCACATGACATTGAATACCCCACAAGCAATGGATGCCCTCACCTTTTACCGTACCATCCTCAACGACAACACCGCCATTCACCCAAACTCCCGAGAATTTGACTCGGTCAAAAGTGGGCTTGCATTTGTCAATGGTGAAATTGCCATGATGACCAATTGGTTTGGTTTTGCCGCGATGTCCGAAACCATTCCCGACACAAAGGTCAAAGACAAAGTCGCCGTTGCAGACATTCCCCATGCACCGCATTGTAACAGCGCCTCACTCAATGTCTACTGGATTCTTGGCATCGGCTCAGGCAGCCCGCACACTGACATTGCCTACGCATTCCTTCAGCATTGCGCCTCACCGGCACAAGACAAATTGCTCACTCTCGAAGGGGGCATCGGATGTCGTAAATCCACATGGACAGATCCAGAGGTCAACACCACCATCCCCTTCTATCACATGCTCGAACCCATTCATAAAAATGCCCGAGAATTTCCTCGACTCTCTAATTGGGCCCAATTGGCTGAAATCATAGATCAGCTTGTGCTCAACACCATCAATACCGATCGCCCAACATCAGAACTTGTACAAGAAGCGCAACAAGCGGTTGATGTATAATCACTCAAAAACATCGATAAGCACAGAAATACGCATAATCCCTCACGCCCCATACCAAAAAAATCTAAACCAAAAATTCGGCGACAAAGTCGAAGAGCGTCATCCTCAAAGAAAGGATGACGCTCTTGTTATATTGAAAACAACTTACATGCAATGGGAAAAAATCAAATCACTTCCCACGCACCAGACGTTGCAGATTTATAAACAGCTTCTTCCAAAGCAATCATATCCACACCTGCTTCACCTGGTATCGGTGCAGATTCGTCTGCATAAACTGCGCGAGCAAAATCCTTCACAGCCAGCACACAATTTTCGCGCAAGCCAATGCTGTCGCGAATTTGAGATGGAGAATACACAACAGATTCGCGATCATTGCCCAGCAAGGTCACTTTACCAGACAGATCATCTAGCATCAATCGTCCCTCGGTTCCCTCTATCAACAACGTGGCACCCGGATTGAGCGAACTGCTGTAATCTGTTGCGCCCGCCATCAGTGTCGCACCACTTTCGTATTGGATCATATACGTCTTCATTGTGAGGGCACAATACATAAACGTGGGAAACACCAAATCAGGTGAAGACGGATGGGGTTTGTCTGCAAGCGGCTCCTTATCAATCACCGACACGGCACGCACGGGTTTGCCAAATAGACTGTTCACATAATCGGTCATATGATGAATACAAAATCCAAATGCTCGCAAATGGGCGAACAACGGTTGGCCGATTTTGCCTGCTTGAATCGCCTCGGCCAAATACACACACGATGGGCTGTAACGATAATTGTACCCCACATTCAGCAAACGCCCTGACTCATTTGCAGCATCCACCATTTTCTGGGCGCTCTCACGGGTGTGCGACAGCACTTTTTCGCAATAGACATGTGCACCACTTTCCAATGCGGCAAGCGTCAACGCTTCATGTGCGCGTTCAGGTGTTGCAATGGATGCCACATCGGGTCTTACCTCGGATAACATCTTATCATAATCGGTATACAACGGCACGTGAAAAAGGTCGGCCACGCGTTGGGCATTGTCGTTCTGTGTTCGACTCCACACCCCGTTCACTTCGCAAACATCTGATTCTGCGAAGGCGCGCAAATGATTGGCACCCCATTTCCATCCGGCCACGACGGCTCTTAATTTTTGTTTTTCGTTTGGCATGATACATCCTTTCGATAAATATCCAATGTCCCGAGGGATAAATCCCCACGCTGGAATAGCATGGTCGTAAACAAGATTCGTAATCAACAACCCAATATTGTGGTCAAAACATTTCAGAAGGCAAAATACAACATTGGTATTACTTAGTTTTTGGCTATTATAAAACCCTATTTAAAAACCATTTTAAATATAAAACAGAAATCGCTTACAAGAATAATATTTTATACAAAACAAGGTGTGCTTCATTCAAAAGACGAAATTTTCGTCTGGGGCAACCAATCCCGGTCGAGACGGAAACTTGCTGGAGATCATTGCCTTTAATTATATCCCCGAAGATGTACTATGCCTCAGTCACCCATTGCACGTCTTATATTTGCGAGAAGTGGGGTTTCCTGTCAAACAGATTGAACCATGCAGGCAATGGATGACATCCACCTTAGGCTTAAATAAATCTCAAAATTCATCGGCACAATTTGGCTTTATGGTTGGAGGCACTGCACACGCTGTGGTAGTAGATCAAACACGGCCCTGGATCCCAATTGCTATGCAGGCCTTACCTCCTCCAATGAGGTTGGTGTGGGGAACACCTGATCTCACTTATTTGGAGCACGTGCACAAACACCTGGTCACACAAGGCATAGATGTAACAGAAGAAACAGAGCAGATTAAATTTCACCTGGAGGAATATCAACAGGTCCTCAGGAGATGACCTTTGGCTAAAGAATAGATACGCATCTAACCTGGTGAAATACACCAACAAATATTGGTGTATTACGCCATAGCGTTCGAAACTGCACATACAGAATTCAAAAATAAACCTATATTTTCAAACATGTTATATGGCAATCTTGTTATGGCACAGCACTTGCAAGACAGCCTAATGAATCATCCGAAAGAAATTAGTCTTATTAAAGGGAGGGTAAAATGAAAAAGTGGTTAATCGGTATCTGTACTCTGTTGCTCATCGTTATTGGTGCCGTTGTATGGTCTCAGTCTGCATCTGCTGATGGCAAAGACAAAACCTCAGAAACAGTTGAAGTCACACTGGGCACACTCGTCGACAAAGCTTTGGCAACTGGTGAAATTATGCCACGCCACGAAATTGAGGTCAAATCCAAAATCTCTGGCACGGTATCACGCCTATTTGTTGAGGCAGGAGACCGTGTTCAAATTGGTGATCCACTCTTAGAAATTCAACCCAACCCAACACCTCTGGAATATGCACAGAAAAAACGCGTTTTAGAAATGCGCGCTCTGGTCGAAAAACAACGCACATTTGACTTAACGCGCATGAAAGGTTTGTTGGAACAAGGGATGGCATCACAAGCCGATTTTGATGCCGCAAAAGAAGCCTCCGAGCGGGCCACGCTCAGCCGGAAAATGGCCGAAGAAGAACTGGCTATTCTCGACAAAGGCAAAGCTGTTGTTGCTGGGCGATCCGTTGAATCCGTTATCACCAGCCCCGTTGCAGGGCATATCCTCAGCCTGCCAGTAAATGTCGGCGATCCCATTGTTCCACTCTCCTCATATCAACCCGGTACGGCACTGTTAAGCATTGCCAATATGGACGATCTTCTGCTTCGCGGTACGGTTGATGAAATTGACGTAGGCAAAATTAAAGAAGGCATGCAGGCAGAAATCAAAGTGGGTGCATTGCCAGAAGAAACCGTAACAGGCATTTTGCAACGCATCTCTTTAAAATCACGAAAAACAGACAACACCACCGTTTTTGATGTCGAAATTGGTGACCTCACAGCATCCGAAAGCGTGTATTTGCGCGCAGGTTATTCGGCCAATGCCGATGTGATCATTCGAAAAGTAACCGATGTACCCGTGCTGCCCGAGCGCGTGGTGGTTTTTCGAAACGATTCCACCTTTGTACATCTATCGGGTCAAACCGAAGATGCGACAGAAGAACAAGCCATTGTACTGGGCATGTCAGACGGCATTACGACTGAAATAACCAGTGGCCTGCAAGTTGGCGATCACGTGCTCGAACCCAAAACGCGGGAAATCCAATAATGTTTTTCTTACAACTCACCCGACAATTTTTTCAGGATATGCGCGCTCGCAAATTGCGCACGTTTCTGGCCATGTTTGGCATCGGTTGGGGCACAGTTGCTGTGGTCTTGCTCTTGGCTATTGGTGGCGGATTTCATGCAGCATCCAAAAAAGCCATGCATGGCATGGGCGAGCACTTGGTGGTTATTTGGCTTTCGCGAACAACCAAAGCCTATGAAGGCATGCAACCTGGCCGACAAATTACAATGAAATCCAGCGACGTGGTTGAAATGGGTCGTGCTTTACCCGAAATCGGTCTATACTCACCCGAACCCCGCCGCAGTGGTCTCTCAGCACAATATGACAACCACCGTGTCAAAGTCTCAGTCTCTGGCGTCACACCGGGGTATGGCATCATGCGCAACATGATACCCGAACCTGGTGGACGTTTTTTCAATGACCGCGACGTTAAAGCACGCAGACGTGTCGCATTTATTGGCAACAAGGTCAAAAGCAAACTCTTTGACGAGGGCGATCCCATCGGCCAAATCATCTTATTAGATGGCCGACCCTTTACAGTCATTGGCACCTTGCAAGAAAAAACGCAAACATCAGACTATGGTGGCCGTGATGCAGGCAAAGTGGTTGTACCTTACACCACTTATACGGCAATGTGGGGGGATCAAAATGTGCGCAATATCGTCGTTCGACCCAACCCCGTAAACGATTCAGAGCCCATGAAAAAAGCCATTTATACATACCTATCCCAAAAGTATCGCTTTGATCCAACCGATGAAGGGGCATTAAGCATTTGGGACACTGTTGAAATGGATCGTTTTACCGACTGGTTTTTCTGGGGCTTGCAAGCATTGTTAGGGCTTGGCGGTGCACTCACATTATGTGCAGGCGGCATTGGTGTCGCCAACGTCATGTTCTTAATTGTGCGTGAGCGCACCCGTGAAATTGGCCTACGCATGGCCGTGGGTGCTCGCGACTGGCACATCTTGCTTCAAGTGATGTTAGAAGCAGGTTTGATCGTTGCTTTGGGCGGATTGGGTGGACTGAGTTTTTCATTCTTGGTCATCTGGGCCATACAAGCAGCGCCCACACCTGAGTGGTTGGGGCAACCCCAATTTTCCCCCTTGGTCAGTCTCATCACCATCAGCGTATTGGCCTTTGTTGGGCTCATATCCGGCATCTTTCCTGCACGCCGTGCCGCACGACTCGATCCTGTGAAAGCACTGGAGTTTTAATTTATGAACGCCATCAAATATATACTCAAAGAACTATTTGCAGAACGCACACGGGTCCTCATGACCATCTTAGCCATTGCTTGGGGCACAGCTGCCATCACCATCATGCTGGCTCTAGGTGAAGGGCTTCGCGTCACATTTGGCAGGTCCATGCGTGGCATTGGTGAAGGCGTCTTGCGGGTGCGTGGTGGTCAAACATCCAAAGCCTTTGCCGGCATGCCCGAAGGCCGCAACATTCCACTGACCGAGCAAGACCTGCTTACCGTTAAAACCACAATACCAGAAGTAAATCTGATCAGTGGCGAATATGACACTTGGCGCTCTATGAAATACAATGACAATTGGCGCTCAGGCCGTATTGGCGGAGTTGACCCCGACTTTGGTGAAATGCGCAACATTATACCAGCACCCGGTGGGCGATTTATCAACCCCATAGATATTAAACTCAGGCGCAGAGTTATTGTGATGGGGCCACAAGTAGCAAAAGAATTGTTCGGGGAAAAAACCGAGCCCGTCGGTCAATACATCGACCTAGATGGACGCCCTTTTTTGGTCATTGGCGTTATGAACAAAAAATACCAAACGTCTTCATATGGCGTACCTGATCGCGACGGCACCTGGATACCCAGCAGTACATACAAAACCATGTACAGTCCATCGCGTTATAGCAATTGGATTGTCAAACCCCACAATCCTGAGCAAATGAATCAAATGAAAAAGCACATCCGTGAAACACTGGCTCAAAATCACGGTGCCAATCCCACAGATGAAGAAATTGTCCATTTTTGGGATACCAAAGAAATGCAAGAGATATCAGGCAATATCTTTGTGGGCATGCAAACCCTCTTAGGCGTTATCGGTGGGTTAACGCTCATTGTCGCAGGCGTGGGCATTGCCAATGTGATGTATGTCTCTGTCAGCAATGCCACACGAGATATTGGTATTCGCATGGCTGTGGGTGCTCGCGATTACCAAATTTTGACACAATACATTTTAGAAGGTCTGATCGCCACAGCCATTGGTGGCACCATCGGTTTGTTGGGCAGTCAAGGCCTCGTAAGCCTTGTAGGCTTGATTCCTATGGAAGCCGAGTTTTTTGAGTTTGTCGGCAAACCAGTACCCATTCTCTCACCCATTGTTGCATGTATTGTGGTTTTGGTTTTGGGTTTGATCGGATTCTTTGCCGGGTTGTTTCCCGCCCGACGTGCTGCACGTGTCGCACCTGCAGAAGCACTTCGATATGAATAACAGATAAGCAAATTGGGAGGTTAACATGATTGAAATACGTGACATAAAAAAAAGCTATCAAATGGGCGAAGTCACCGTAGAAGCCTTGCGCGGCATCGATCTCAATATCGGCAGTGGCGAATATGTAGCCATTTTGGGGCCATCGGGTTCCGGCAAATCTACCCTCATGCAAATCTTGGGTTGTTTAGATACCCCAACAGCGGGCACATATCAACTCAGCGGTCGAGAAGTCAGCGGTTTAAAACGCAATGAATTGGCCGAAATCAGAAACAAACAGGTCGGCTTTATTTTTCAAAGCTTCAATCTTTTGGCCCATGCAAGTGCTCTTGAAAATGTTGCCCTGCCCCTCATCTATCGTGGCACCTCAGGTCGCCAACGCCTCCAAGAAGCCGCACGACTTTTGGAACGAGTGGGTTTAGCAGATCGCATGGATCACAAACCCAATGAACTTTCGGGCGGCCAAAGACAGCGCGTGGCAGTTGCTCGAGCACTCGCAGGAGATCCCGACCTCATTCTGGCCGACGAACCCACGGGCAACTTAGACACCCACTCGGGCGACGAAATTGTGGCCTTGTTCGAAGAATTGGTCTCAGAAGGCAAAAGCGTCATCGTTGTCACACACGACTTAGAAATTGCACAACGCGCACACAGGGTGGTTCGTATTCGAGATGGTGTGGTAGAAGAAGATACAAGACAGGCCGCTTAATAAACCCACATCATCTCACAATCAATAAGAGGGCAATCACATGAAACGATGGATCATCTTTTCAATCGCACTGTTCACAACAACGGCACAAGCAGATACACTTACCCTATCAGAAAATGATGCCGTCAAAATCGCCTTAGGCAAAAACCCTGAAATGCATGCCTACAAATTGGGCACACAGGCTCGGCTGGCTGGCATCACAGAAGAAGAAGCTCAGTTTGGTCGACAATTGAGTATGAAAGTATCACACAGAGACAACCGTGAGCCATCCGTTTCAAGTTTAGAAGGTGTGCCAACAACATCAACCAACGCACAAACTATGGGCTTATCACTCACACAGAAATTAAAAACAGGTGGTCAGTATGATGTCACTTTTTCGCAAAACCGTACCTCAGACAATGCAGGATTCCGCACCATTAATCCTGTTTACAATTCAGATGTACAAGTCACATTCTCACAGCCCTTGCTCAGAGGTCGGGGTTCTGTGAACAAAATCGGTTTAGACATTGCACAAAACAATCTGACACAAGCCAACATAGATTTAGAAGGTTATGAGCGCGATTTGAAAGCCGACGTGCGAACAGCTTATTGGTACTTGGTACTTGCTCAAAAAAACTTCAAAGTAAAACAACAACGATACAACGGCAGACAACGCGTTCTTGAAACCGTAAAAGCGCGTATAGAAATGGGTGTGGAAGCACGCAACAGCATCTTGCAAGCGGAACTGGGCGTGGCACAAAGCGAAGAAGACATCATTGCAGCAGAAGACCGTATTTACGATGCCGAAGACAGGCTCAAAACACTCATGGGGTGGGCAGACCAACCCAATACACGCATCACGCCAACCAACGCACCCACCATCACCGATTTCAATGATGACTTAAACCAGGGCATTCAACGCGCAATCGAAAGCAACACGACCTATAAAAATACTAAAATCGATGTGAACACCCGCGAATTGCTTGCGCACCAAGCCAAAGATCAAACACGCCCCGAAGTCAACCTCACATTTCGGGCAGGTTTAAGTGGCATCGGCTCCAATTACAGCGACGAGCTAAAAGGTTTAAGTGATGCCGACGGACGATCCTGGTTGGGCGGTTTCTCCATCGACATCCCATTGGGCACCAGTACCAATCAATCACGCTATCAACAACGACCCATGGCCGTAGAACAAGCCGAACTCAGGCAAGACTACCAACGTATGCAACTGACAGAAATAGTGCGTGAACGCTTTCGTCAAGTGCGCACAGACCAACGTCGTTCAGACGTTGTCAAATTGGCTGAAAAGCTCGCCACACAAAATGTCAAAGAAGAAGAGGAACGCCTCACATTGGGCTTGTCAACCGTACGCAACGTACTCGATGCACAAGACGACCTCGCCGAAGCACGTGGAAACCTGCTACAAACAATGGTTGACTATCAACACGCCATCATTGCCTATGACCGCGTAACAGGCAGAGACTAACCGGGTAAGAGGGCTTGGCAATTTTCACCCTTGGGCCGTTCGCCAAAACGAACGGCCCGTTTTTTATGTCCACCAAACCGAAATACTCAAGAGACAATACCCCATACAAATGGCTCTATTTAAATGTTGTCATCTGCTAACAATTCGATTAGTATAGGAACGCAATTTCAACGTTTAAACAAAAGATCAAAGGAGTCTTCCAATGTCTGCCAAAGAAGTCATTCTCATTGCCAGTGGAGATTTGCGCCTGTCGGCCAACCGTGTGTGTTGGCCAGCACAAAAAGAAATGGAAAAAAAGATCTCAGCCGCACTCAAACAAGAAGGTTGGAAGGTACGTCGAGGACATCCGTATAAAAAGGATGAGCGCCACGGATTTATTGGCTCGCAAAAAGAAGGCATGGCCATCTTCAAAAACATTCCACAAGACGCTCCTCTCATTGTGGCCGAAGCCGTTTGGCAATACAGTCACCACGTATTGGCTGGACTGATGAGTCACCAAGGCCCGATACTCACACTTGCCAACTGGTCAGGTCAATGGCCAGGCCTAGTCGGAATGCTCAACCTCAACGGTTCGCTCACCAAAGCGGGCGTTGAATACAGCACCCTTTGGAGTCTCAACTTCACCGACAGCTTTTTTAAACGCGGCCTGCGCGAATGGCTTAACACTGGAAAAGTCACACACGACACCAGCCACGTGCGCGACGCCAGCACCTTTCGACTACCCGAAAAAGAAGCCCAACTCGGCCAACAACTGGCCGCCGACCTGCAGCACAACAAAGCCATTATGGGTGTCTTTGACGAGGGCTGTATGGGCATGTTCAACGCGATCATTCCCGACCACTTGCTCAATACCACAGGTGTCTTCAAAGAGCGCCTCTCCCAATCGGCTCTTTGGGCAGGGATGCAGCAAGTCACCGATAAAGAAGCGTCTGACGTTCGCGCTTGGCTCGAACGCAAAGGCATGACTTTTGTCACGGGTAAAAAGGCCGCGACCGAACTCACCGATGAGCAAATTCACTCACAATGCAAAATGTATGTTGCAGCCGTACGCATTGCCCACGACTTTGGTTGTGCCACCATTGGTATTCAATATCAGCAGGGACTCAAAGACATTTGCCCAGCCTCAGACTTGGTAGAAGGCCTACTCAACAATGTAGATCGCCCACCCGTTAAACACGCAGAAACAGGCGAGGTGCTCTACAA
>JABIFK010000720.1 GCA_018650745.1 Candidatus Latescibacterota bacterium
ATCTTCACCCAATTGTTCGTTCAAAACGACCCGCAGTACAATTTGTCCCTCTTTTGTAAACTTTACAGCATTTCCCAAAAGACTGATCAAAACTTGCCGCAACCGCAGCGGGTCTCCATTTACGTAAGCAGGCACCTCATCGCTTATTTCGGTAGTTAACACCAATCCTTTGGTCTCAATTTGCTCCTTGAACAACCGCAACAATCCCCCAAGGATTTCACGCAAATTAAAGTCTGTTTTGTCAAAACTCAATTGTCCGGCTTCAATTTTTGAAAAATCGAGAATGTCATTAATGATGCCCAATAAGTTGGTCGCCGACAAATGAATCGTACCGACCAAATCTTTCTGATCTGCATCCAATGCTGTTTGGTCCAACAAATTCGTCATGCCAATGACCCCATTCATTGGTGTGCGAATTTCATGGCTCATGTTGGCCAAAAATTCACTTTTGGCCTCATTTGCCGCTTCGGCCATATTTTTAGCCTGCAACAATTCTGCATTAATTTTCTGCGTCATATCTTGCGCATCTTGAATGCGCCTACCATATCTTCGGGCAATAAAAATGCATATCGCACCCGTAACACCAATCATCAAAATAAAAACGCCAACAATGGGCAATACAATGGCCCTTTTTTGTTTTTCTACAATTTCTTGATTGTGTCCAATGCGTAACGTGAGTCCCAACATGGGAAACTCACGCGACAGCCACGTGTCAGATTGAAGTCCTCCCAATTGAGAAATCAAATGACCCTTAAAATGGAACGCAACACTCAAATCACTTTCGTGAAAGAAATTGTTGGGAAGCATCATATGAAATGGAATGGCCGCTACCAAAGCCCCTTCGGACAACCCGCGTACCAATACAGGCACAGCCACGAGCAAATAGAAAGCCCCCTCCGCTTCATCTAGCGCCACAAAAGTATCATTTTCCCCATTAACAATATCTTTAATACCCTCATAGTTTTTATAATCAAAGTGGGGCCCATTTTGAGTGAGGTGCAACAGATTGCCTTCAAAATCCAAAAGCGCAATCAAAGGTTTTTGCCCCAAAATCTGAGAAGTTGCAAGAAAATCTGTCGCATTGCGTAAGCCTGTTTCGGGTTGGACCAGAGCCTGTGTAACAAAGGAAAAAGAGGCCAAGTCATTTAGGGCAGACAGGTGGTGCTCTGTTTGCAACACGATCAAATCGATAATCATTTCTTGTTGCATCTTTTTTTGTTTATCCAAGAATTCAACAACACCAACACCCATTGCTCGAGACAACCAAAAACTCAAAATCGCGCCAGCAACCATTAATGTTACCACCAAAGGTAATATTAATAACAGCCACGTTTCTCTTTGCACAGAAAACACATTGCTGCCAGTCCGATATGGATCATCGTGTTGATTCATTTTATTGCTCGATTCCGGATGCTTCTAACAGGTGAATAACCCCATCTTGATTATACCGAGCCATCAAATAATCTTTGATACCCAAGGCTTCATGGGCATCGGGGTCTCTTTTAGAAAAAGGGCGAAAAGGGCGATGATACGTTTTGATCAATCCTTCAACGGGTTGCGATAAATTTTCAAGTGCTGCCCGCAATCGATCTCGGTCTTGAACAATGTCCCCCCTCAACCCAATTTGGTCTACTGCTGCCAAAAGAATTCGGGTCAAATCATAGGCGTGTACAAAACCCGACACAGCCCTCATATCCTGTGCTGATTTTACTGTGGGGAATAACTTTTGGGCACGTTGTAAAACGCTTTTGCCCAAGCTGTTATCGGATAGGCCCACAAAGGAAAAACGGGTCTGAATAAAAGCCAGATCTATCTCTACACCTTGATCCATACCAATCATTTTAGGGAAATCTGACCCAGTAATACCCCAATGGCTACAAATGGGCATGTCCAAACCCAGGCTCCGCATTTCATCAATGATAAGTTTTCCCTCAGAAGCATTACAAACCAACAAAATAACATCTGCACGAGCCAGTTTAACAGCTCGGAGCATCATCCGTGCACTGGCAGGGCTCATGCCCCAGTTAAACCATTGTATACCCACAGGCTGAATGCCTAAGCTGTTTAGGGCTACACCCATCGTCCGTTGATTAGATTGCCCCCACCCTGTATCTTCTAACAACAAATAGGGGCGCTTAAAACCACGGTGATTTATGGCATAATTAACAATAACTTCACCTGCCTTAGTATCATCAATTGACAATCTAAAAATCCAGTTTTTCTCGCCATCATATCGCGTAATCGGGCCAGCCGCAGCCCAAGGATCCAGCACCAAAATCTCTTTCTGGTTGATATAATCTCTGTGTGCAAGCAATGGAGGAGAATGGAGCCCAGAAAACAACACCAAAGCCCGGTCATCGGCCAGAAATTGTTCCAAATGGCGTTTGCTGCGCAAAGAATTCCCACGATGATTTTTTGCAATAATCTTGACCGGTAAACCTCCCAATCGGGCGTCCTCTTCGTCCAAAGCAGTAAGAATACCTTGTTCGATGGCAACAGAGGATGCTCTAACAGAAGACCAATCTGCATCGATGTAGATATGCAAAG
>JABIFK010000263.1 GCA_018650745.1 Candidatus Latescibacterota bacterium
ATTGCCGAAAGTTTAGGTGAAAACGCCCTCCGAGAGCTTGAAGATCTTCTGTGGAAAACCCCCTTCTGCTATAGTCCAACAGCAGACCCCAAAGACAAAGATGCCTCCTTATCTTTGGCCTCAGACCTTTGTCGTGTGCTCCAAAAAATAGCCAAAAAGCAAGGTGGTCAATTAGAAAGCCAAGCAGATGACCTCTTGGTGACTCCTTCCTCCCCACCTCCAACAACCCAAGACAATACCCCACATCTTTTTTCAGATTTATCGACACTTTTAGGACTTATTGAGCGTCGGTTGCCCCGGCGCCTTAAGCACGGGGGTATCCCCAAAAGCGAATTGAGAGAATCGGCACGTTTTTGCCAGGGAGAAACAGATCCCGGGTACATCGAATACTTAATGCTCTTTGTTGAAACAGCCGGCTTTGTGAAAACGGAAGGCGACATTTGGCGTGCCACACAAGAAAGTGGGCAACGCTTATCAGATATTGCAGAAATACGACAGGCATTGTTTGCATTTTGGCAGCAAACCGACCGTTGGAACGAATGGTCTACCGATAGAAGTGCTGCCAGCAGTACCAAGATGACAGACTTAAAAAGTGTGCGACAAACTGTCTGTGAAGCTTTGTCGCAAATTGAACCGAACCAATGGATTACCTACCCTTCTTTTTACAAATATCTCACGCGCCTATCCGATACATTCCGGCATATTTCCGAAACACCAACCACTGGCCGAAATCTCGCAGCTGGTGGCACAACAGCCGATGAACTCTTGCGTCGTATGCTTAGTGGTGCGCTTTCTTGGATGGGCATTTTGCGCACAGGGCCGTCGGCCACCTTTGCACTACCTCTGCACCGCAGTGAACACGCCCTGTTCCAACTCACACCGGCTGGGGCAGCTTTGTTAAAGCACGAAAGCACAGATGTGCTCACAGAAAATATTCCCCCACAAAACCCAACATCTCGCATAGTTGTACAACCCAATTTTGAAGTTCTTGCACCACCCGACTTGATGCCCTCTGTATATATTACGCTGTGCGGTTTATCAGACCTCATCAACCAAGATGTTATGACCACGTTTGCCCTAACAAGAGATGCAATTCAACAAGCGCTCAACAGAGGTGAAACAGCAGAAAGCATCCGTTCTTTTTTTAAGACAAACAGTGCAACCGGCTTGCCAGACATTGTTGACAGCCTCATTACCGAATGTGAAGGGAAATTTGGCGAAATAGAATTGTTTCCCGCTGTAGGTTTTCTCAAAGTGAAAACATCTGCCCTCTTAGATGAACTCTATGCACAAAAAAACATTGCGCAAGCCTTAGACCAACGCCTTGCGCCAACCATTGCGGCGCTGAACCCTAGCAGCCGCCCAGAGGCCTTGTTGCAGATACTGCATCGTCAAGGCTACATGCCAAATCTATTGCAAACAGAATCACCCAATCACGACAACCGGCATCAGATCGTATTTAGCACAACAGAGCTTTCAGACGTGGTTGCTTTTTTAGACACAGCACGTGAATCAATTGAAGGAAAAACGAACGAGCACCTCGAAACGGTACAGCATATTATACGACGTTTTAAACGTGCGTTGAGACAGAGCCCTGATGCTCCCAGAGAAGAGGCTGCCAGTCGTTACAACACGCTCTTTCATGCCCTGCTAAATCCACCTAAAAATCGCGAGGAAGGCTTGGAAGAACTCTTGCGATTTACAGGACCCAATCCGTCGACAGTATCAGAAGAAGTGAAAGCGATTATTGCCTATGCCATCGACCACGAATTGTGTGCCGAAATCGCCTATGGCAATGACGCCGATGCGCCCAAACGCATTATTGAACCCTTTTCAGAAGATCACGCGATGCTCTATGCTTTTTGTCGTGAGCGCAAAGGGGATCGTGTTTTTCGTACAGACAAAATTCACTTTGCACGCCTCACAGGCGAATTTTTCCAAAGGGCCAGTTGAACTTGACTTTTAAATTCCGAAAACCTATATTGCCCGAAGTATCTGGCGGAAGTTTGTCCCCCGACGAACACGCCGGATACATTTGGCCATCAGCGACGCTTGGCAGCGCCGAGTGCTGATGGCCCTTGTTTTTCCATATCCTTTGTTTACAAATATTTATCCTCAAAAAGGGTATCCTTCATGACACGCCTCATAACAATCCTATCTCTGCTCCTTACGGGTACATTATCTCTTCAAGCGCAAACTATTGGTGCCCCAACCCCAATTACTTTGTCTGGTGGTATTGAAACACTCAATTTAGACTTTACCAACAACGACTACGAACTCATTCTGTACTCGGGCCAAACCAACGCGGTGGACACCACGGTTACGTATTCTTACACCGTATCATCCGGTTCCACTTTGGGATTTTCAAGCCCATCTCCTCACATATTGCCCACCTCCCACCGTGATCACTTTGAACATATACTGCGTGAAAAAGAACGGGAACTGGCCAAGCGCATTCAGCAAACCGGTTGGGCCCCTGCAGCACCCAAAATAAGCCAACTACTCCAACTGGGTAGCACCCGTACATTTGCATTTGAAAAGTTTGGCGGGGTTACTTCCGATCAGTCAGTAACGGGCACTTTGATAGCCGAAAACAGCCGCGCAATCGCATACCTAGACAATGCCCTACCTGCCTCAGCCAAAAACATCAGCACCGCCCAAATAGAAACAATGCTCAACGAATTTAACACCAGCACCTTTGATATTATTGCAAACATGTATGGTGCGCCTTCTGACATCGACCAAGACAACAAGGTCATTTTTCTTTTTACACACCTTGTAGATCAAGTGGGGGGTGTTGCGGGTTTTTATTCTTCAGGCTCTCTTTTTTCAAAAGACCGAGGCGGCGATGGAAACATTGCCGATATGATGTTCATTAGCCCCACGCGAGAATCGGCCTCTTACAAATCTCTCCTCGCCCACGAATTCCAACATCTCGTCAACTTCAATCAGCACGTGCTTGTTGCAAATGGTGATGCCGAAGAAACATGGCTTAACGAAGGCTTATCTCACGTTGCAGAAGACCTTGTTGACGGTCATATTGACGGTGGAAACACAGACTTGGTCTCAGATTTCATGAACGCTCCCAATCGGTACGCCCTCACTGGCGATGCCTCTCTCAACTCTGGCATTCGTGGTGCAGCCTACTTATTTGTACGTGGCCTCATGGAATCCTTTGGCAGTGACGTACCGGGTCGATTGGTCAAAACAAACAAAGTCAACATCGCCAATGTCGAAAATCTCTCTGGGCAGTCTTTTGACGATGCGTATCGGACGTTTACGTCACGTCTTTTTTTAAGTGGCAACAACCTCAATACCCAGGCCGCACTCAATTATAGTTTTAAATATTTTACAGAACCGCAAACCAACCAACGCAGCTTACCCGTTCCAACAGAACAGAAAATAGATGCCCAAACCACAAGCGTCTCAGGTACTGTTCGTCCAGCAGCCAGTACCTTTATCCGTCTTACCGGTACAGGCTCCCAAAACATACAAATCCAAACGGACCTTTCAGGCAATTTTTACGGCACCTACATTGCCCTCCCCAAAAGCTTTGTACCCGCTTTATCACTCTCGGTCAACTTTTTTCAGAACCTCACACTTGACGCGCCCTTTTCAGCCGTTTACACCACAGGTCAAAATGTTACATTCTCGGGCAGCGTAAACGACCCATCAATCACTCAAATTTTATTAACCTATGAACCACGTGACCCATCGGGAGAAGAAATCCGATTCTCTGTCGGGGTCTCGGGCGGGCGATTCAATCAAAGCGTCATCTTTGCTCCTTCGCAAGCCGGGGAGTATACACTTGCCGTTTTTGCTGGCCAACAAGGTGGGCTCCTTCCGCAAGTCGGTCGATTCCCGAGCGCCATTGTCTCCGCAGGTGACGGAAAAGTGAGCCTGCCCACAGACTTCTTCAGTGGTGTGACACTCAGTACCGCACTACCGGGCCAATATCAAGCAGGCCAGGGTGCATCGCTGATAGGCCAAACCACTGACAGCACAATCGAAGTCTTACTCTTGGTATTCACCTCTAAAACAGACGGTTCCACCATTCGTATTCAAACCAGCGTGAGCAATGGTGCCTTTAGAAAAGGATTCATCTTTACACCAGAGCAAGCTGGCACGTACGACCTCGATTTGTTTGGGGGGCCAGCAGGTGGCAGTGTTCCCCACTTGGGCGGTTTCTCACCCATTGTGGTTACCTCAACAGGCAGCGAAGACATTAACCTCCCAGTAGATATTTTTGACAACGTTGTGCTCAGTTCTCCATTTAATACCACCTTCATAGCAGGCCAAACAAGACACGTCTCGGGAACAGTTTCAGATGCAAGCATTACCCAAGTTGCAATCAGTTTTGCCCCGACAGCTGGCGGCTCGGCCATTGACAATTTCATAAGTGTCAACAAGGGTCAATTTGGTTCCGAAGTCTCATTTACAGGCACACAATCTGGTCAATATGAAATGATTTTATTTGGCGGACAAGCAGGTCAAAGCCTCCCATTATTGGGGCGTTTCACACCCATCAACGTCGTATCTGCAAGACCCGCCATCACATTGCCAACCACATCTCTTGCTTGGTCTGACGTATCTGAAGGAGAAACCCAAACCCAAGCATTGAGCATCATCAACAGCGGCAGTGAAACGCTCAACATCACCGGTTTTGTAACAGAAGCTCCTTTTTCAACTTCTGCAAACACACTCTCAATTGCACCCGGAGAAACAGGCACAACCGTTGTCATATTTTCCCCCACATCTGGCGGTACACACACTGGCACTCTGCAGATATTAAGCAATGATCCAGATCGTGGCACCCAACTGTTATCCCTCTCGGGCACAGCCATCACCGTGCTTCGCCCCATCATCACACTGAGACAAAATGCGCTGACTTGGCCCACCGTCACAATAGGCCAAACGCAAGATCAAACGCTCACATTTGTAAATACTGGCGAGGCAAATCTCACAGTGACTGCAGCAGCCGACAATGCAGCATTCACGCTCACCAGCACAACATTTACAATTGCCCCCAAAGACAGCAGCAGCATAACCGTGACCTTTACCCCAACAGCGGCAGGTGATATCACTGGAACGATCACGCTGGCAACCAACGACAAAGACAATTCCAGCGTACAAGTAACTATGACAGGGACAGGGGGTGAAGCAACACCTACCCAGCCTGCATTTACAGTGTCATTAGATCTCGACAGCGCTGCCCAAAATCAAAACCTATCTACACTGACAACAACAGAAAACAAATCCCTTTCAATACAAATCTGGGGCGACGGTATTCAAAGCGCCGTTGGATTTGGCGCACGCTTTGAATATGATGCCACCCAAATCACTTTTGATAAATTTGAAGTAGGCACAGCACTACCGGGAGGCACATCTCCTGGTGACGAGCTTGGAGAAGGCTTTGTGGTTGTTTCCGCTGCGATCTTAGGAGGAACAATCGACACAACTGCGGGACTGTTGGGCACCTTATATTTCCAAACAAACGCAGGCTTTTCGGGAACAGATATCCAATTCAAATCCATTCAGCTCAGTCGAAATAACATTTTTGAAACCTTAGAAAACAACACATCTCTTCAATTGGCCCTCGGGACAACCGCCCCCACGCCTGACTTTAATGGAGATGGAAACGTTGGCTTTGCCGATTTTTTGGCTTTTGCAGGCGCATTTGGTAGCGATTCATCAAGCCCCAATTTTGACACCATGTTTGACTTAAGCGGCGACGGGAGTGTTGGCTTTCCTGACTTTTTAATCTTTGCTGCTGCATTTGGTAAGCCCGCATAAATTTTCAACACATGTGACCTGCAACACAGCCTTGGCCTCAAGATTTGAGTTGTTTTTCAGATCAAAGCGATTTATTTTGTCATCGTCCATCTCATCATTGTAAAACACCATTCGTTTAGAGGGCAAATGCTTTTACCACCACCAAAAGTACAAGAGGGTGCACTTTCGCGTCTCAAAATCCACTCTAAGAAGTATGTGGGAAAGCGCGGCATAAAAGAAATACGAGCCCACTTCCAGGGCAACCATCTGTTTCTCCAGGTTGTCAAAGAAGCCAAAGGCGGACTCATTGGCCGTATGTTTGGTATGGGAGAAGTACGGGGTGTTGGACGATTGGCACGATTGGAATATTTGGGCCCAAACAAATGGAAATTTCTGATTTACAAATACGATACAGAAAAGTATGGACCATATCCCGATTTTACAGAGGGGGCTATTGAAGCCTGCCTCGATGCTGCCGCACGTG
>JABIFK010000503.1 GCA_018650745.1 Candidatus Latescibacterota bacterium
GCCAATTCCCAATGCACCCCCATGCCCAAAACCACACCATAGGTAAAAAAAGCGTTCAACCCCATACCCGGTGCCAATGCAAATGGATAATTGGCCAATACGCCCATCAAAAGGGTTGCAATAGCAGCAGAGACACATGTTGCAAAAACCAATTCGCCAAACAAGTCGCGCCCCAAGGCTTCAGACAAAATGCTGGGGTTCACGGCCACAATATATGCCATGGTCATGAAGCTGGTCACACCGCCTAAGCTTTCACGTCGAAAATCGGTATCACATTCATCAAACTTGAAAAAACGTGCAATTGTTTCCATACAATCCTTTCAAAAAAAGCATACGTGCAAAGCGTAAAAACTTTATACGATCTGCGCCACCCACTTCGGGCTTAGCTCATTTCCCAAACGCATTTGCAAAAGCCAAAAAGTCGGCAAACGCAACTGCACCATCACGATCCAAATCAAAACGCGCATCAAATATATCGGCACCAAACGCTTGTGCAAACAACAGAAAATCTGTAAACGCCACACGCCCATCACCATCAAAGTCTGCCGTTTTCCCAGGGAAACCCGTAAACTGCAACAGTGCAGCCAAAGTCGCTTGTGTCACACCCGTAACAAAGGTCACATCGACATGGTCTAATGTGTCTCCGCTCATATTTAAGTGTGAAGCCGGGCTGTCTATATATTGAAAAATACCCAGTGCCGGATAGCCTTGGTTGATAAACGATTGATGATCTGAACAACGACACCCTTGTGGAGAAACAAAGACTTGCCCACCAACACCATTTAAAGCTTCAACATCAGAATAATCCAAAGCCGTTTGTGCCAACACTTCACCTTGGGTGATATAAGGGTTAATCGTATCAATTGTAAATCCATTGGCAAAAATTGGAGACCGCGTTCCAATCGCATCCAACTGCAACATCACCACAATCTCATCCCCATTTACACGTGCCTGTTTGGCATAATGATCACTGCCTATCAACCCCAATTCTTCTGCTCCCCAAAGCACAAATTCAATTGTCACATCCACATCCACATTTTGCATCACCCGCGCAATTTCCAAAAGCGCCGACATCCCCGACGCATTGTCATCCCCCCCAGGCGCTACGTCTTGCTCACTTTGCGCGCGATCCAATGAAATCGAATCATAGTGCGCGCCCAGCACCACTTTTTTATGGGGAAATAAACTGCCACGCTTTGTCGCAATGACATTCCATTGTTTCAAACCCCGCACTTCAAATGAATGACCCGTAAAATAAGTACGCCTGGGCGCATTCACCTCAAAGGTATCAAAATGCACCGGATACCCAAACGAGGCCAATCGCTCTCCCAACCACACCGAAGCAGCCGCATTTGAATCGGAACCCATAAAACGTGTCTCAAATGCCACAATGCGCTGCACATCAGCGTCAATAGTCTCAGACTTGATTTGCTGAACAAGTGCTAAGACATCGTCATCCACAGCCCCTTCTGCGGCAACCACACACATCAAACACAAAATCAGGTACACAAAAACCCGCATCCAACAACCTCCATACCCAAAGAAATATCAATCAGTTATTCATGTAAATAACCGCGCCCCTTACGTTGTGTCAACCCTTAAAGCCCAAAACAGGTAAAGCATCATCCCATCTTGCCGATAACATAATTAGGGAGAATCATAGAGCAAACATTTGGGGGAATCATGTTACTTATTACCATTATATTTTTTTTATTGCTTGGCCTTTATTTATTTGGCATTGCCGTTCGCCACCTTTGGCTCATAGAATGGTATCAAATGAACCCTGCACCAGTAGAAGCACCCCCAGAAGAAGAAGAGGAAGGCCCCAAGCTGACAAAGTTGGGCCGCCCCATTACAAACATCAAACTCAGTGCATAAAGAAAGCGGGAAACCAAAAGGTTTCCCGTTTTCTTTTTCCCAAATCCCATTGCATTTGCAAAACAAAATCCCCAGATGCCCCTCGCCTAAAAACACCATACGCTCCAAACCTTCAACCCACTTCTCATATTTAACCCACTTTTTCAATACAGAGTTGTCCATGACAACCGAAACGTGTCAATTGCCTTTTTCAGCACTTGCATTTGCAAAAAAATACATTAAATTGCAACCTCTTGGGACCGTGCGTCATTTAAGTATGCAAAAGAGGAGATGCAATCATGATGGAAAACATCGGCCCCCTGCTGAAACACTGGCCATATAGTCAAGACAACACCATTCGCAAAATTATCGATGAAGATGGTACGGAAAAAATACAAGTCAGAGTAGACCAGGGTGCCTTTCAGGGCATTTTACAAATGGAACTCGATGGTCGCCCCGACGGGCACAAACCCCATCGTAGCTTATTTGTACTCGACTATTTTCAGAGCAAACGTGACAAATACATTGAATCAAATGGCAAAGAAGAAGGGTTTGAGCTTAAAAAGGCACACTGCCGTGAACTTTTTGACGAAAGCCACCAGATTTATGAACGTTATGTGTTCTTATTGCAAATTCAAGATTATGATCGGGTCATTCAAGATACCGAACGTAACATGGATCTGTTTCGATTCGTAAATCGGTATGCCAAAACAGAAAAAGATCGCTTAAATCTTGAAAAATGGTGGCCTTACGTCTTGCGTATCAATGCCATTGCACGCGTCATGATCACCACCCAAAATGAGGATTATGCATCGGGCATTGCGATTATTCGCGATGTATTAGAGCAAATTGAGGCGCTCGAAAAAGTGGATGCCGAAGAATTCCATATGGAAAAGGAACGGTCCATTCAAGCGCTCAATGAGTTGCTCGAAGAATTAGAACAAAAGCGCCCCTTAACCGAAACCGAACGCTTAAAAAAGGAATTGCTCATGGCCATTGAAAGTGAAGACTTTGAACGGGCCGCTGAGCTCAGAGACCGCATTCACCAAACAGAGCAAAGCGACTAAATCGGGCAAAAATTCAAACCAAAACACCAAACCGCCATCGCACAAAGTGATGGCGGTTTTTGTATGTATTTGACAGGCGTTGACAAATTTTAACTGCATGTGTATAATTAGAGCCGTAACTACTGAAAAAATAGTCGATTATTAAGGAGATTTTAGAATGGCAAGTGCAGCAGCTCCCCCAGCACCGCAAGAAATGCGCGGTGCCGACATCGTTATCGAAAGCCTCGTGCGCGAAGGCGTTGACATAATCTTTGGATATCCGGGTGGTGCCAGCATGGAACTTCACCAGGCTCTGACCCGCTCCAAAATCCGCAATATTTTATGCCGCCATGAGCAAGGCGAAATCTTTGCCGCCGAAGGATATGCCAAAGCCTCGGGCAAAGTGGGTGTCTGCATGGCCACATCTGGCTCAGGGGCCACCAACTTGGTCACCGGTTTGGCCGATGCCAAAATGGATTCCGTTCCGCTTGTTGCCATCACAGGCCAAGTGCCCTCCAGTGTTATTGGCCGCGATGCCTTTCAGGAAACGCCCATAGTTGAAATCACCCGCCAAATTACCAAACACAATTATCTGATCGATCGCATCGAAGACATACCCCGTGTGATCAAAGAAGCATTTCATATTGCCAGCACAGGCCGTCCGGGACCTGTGCTTGTAGACGTACCCAAAGACATTCAGCAAAGTTACTGGGCAGCAGAATTTCCCGAAACGGTCTCCATGCGCAGTTATGCACCCAATCAAGCACGTGCATCGCGCGAAGACATCGAATCCGTCGCACAAGCCATCAAAGAAGCCAAACGCCCCGTGATTTATGCAGGTGGCGGCATCATTTCTTCGGAAGCATCAGAAGAACTTCGAAACCTCGTCAAAAAAACCAATATTCCCGTTGCTCAAACACTGTTGGGCTTGGGCGTTTTTCCCGAAACAGACCCATTGTCTCTGCAAATGTTGGGCATGCACGGCTCAGTATATGCCAACTACGCCGTCAACCACGCCGATTTGCTTTTGGCCTTTGGTGTTCGCTTTGATGATCGTGTGACAGGCAAACTCGAAGCATTTGCAAAACACGGCAAAATCGTACACATCGACATCGACCCATCAGAACTCAACAAAAACAAAGTGGCACACTTGCCCATTGCCAGCGACATCAAATATGCCTTACAAGAACTCAATGGCATTGTTGAAGACAACGCGTATCCCGAATGGGTAGATGAAATCAACGTTTGGCGCAAAAAACATCCCTTTTCGTTTCAAGAAACCGAAGATGATATTTTGCCGCAGCACGCCATTAAGTTGCTTTATGAAATGACCAAAGGCGATGCCATCGTTGCCACAGGTGTGGGCCAACACCAAATGTGGGCCGCACAATATTATCCATTTGACGAACCCCGTCGCTGGCTCACCTCGGGCGGTTTAGGTTCTATGGGTTTTGGTCTGCCCTCTGCATTGGGTGCCCAACTGGCCTTTCCTGACAAACTCGTTGTTGATATCGACGGCGATGGCAGTTTTGCCATGAATGTGCAAGAATTGGCCACACTATACGTTGAAAAATTGCCCGTGAAAACCATCATCCTCAACAACCAACACTTGGGTATGGTGGTGCAGTGGGAAGATCGCTTCTACGAAAGCAACCGCGGTCACACTTTCATTGGTGATCCCGACGGCACAGAAGCCGTCTATCCCGACTTTGTCACCGTTGCCGAAGGGTTTCGTGTCAAAGCCGAACGTGTTTTCCACAAAAAAGATCTACCAGCCGCCTATGAACGCATGATTGCCCACGATGGCCCCTATTTGCTCGATGTCATCGTTCCCAATCAAGAACACGTACTGCCAATGATCCCGTCAGGTATGACATTTGACGACATCATAACCGAATAAGTAATTGGAATATATAGAGAAAGCGGATACCGAGTCATTTGGTATCCGCTTTCTCTATATAAGGACCAAGGATCAGAAGACAGGAATGAGCACAACGACATCACCTCTTAATCCCTAATCAGTATGCCCTGTCCCTATTTTTTTAAACCTTAGGGAACGCGGTGGCATCTAAGGCGGTCTAAGGTAATAGAAAGCACAACAACCGGGGATTTCGAGTTCAGGATCCATTGCCTTCACAGCAAGAGACCCCTCCCCCGTAACCTTTCGGATTTGGACCGCATGCGCGATGAGCAAAAGCTAATTACCCGTTGTCAAAACGGAGATATCCAAGCCTTTCGGGAACTTGTCGAACGCTATGAAGATCGTATTTATGCGTTGGCCTGTTCCATCGTAGGCGATCCGGAAGCAGCCAAAGATGTTGCTCAAGAAGCGTTTATACGCGCATACAAAGCTTTAAATAGATTTGAAGGCAAATCAAGTTTTTACACGTGGCTCTATCGCATAGCCACCAATGTGTGTCTCAATGCCGCTCAAAAAGAACAACGCCGCATAGACAGTGTCTCACTTGATGGCTTACAAGAAAAACATGACATATCGGCCGAACGTTTTTTTGCCACAGAAGCACCCGAAAACGACATTGAACGAATTGATTTACGACAACAAATTGACAAAGTGCTCGAACACCTCTCACCAGATCACCGAGCCGTGGTCGTACTCAAAGATATTGAAGACTTGTCTCAAGAAGAAATTGCCGACACCTTAGGCGTCTCCGTTGGCACCATTAAATCTCGACTCTCACGTGCACGGGCGCATTTACGCGACTTGCTTCTGCCCCTCTACACCGAATGGACTGGGAAGGATACCATATGAAC
>JABIFK010000550.1 GCA_018650745.1 Candidatus Latescibacterota bacterium
AAAGTGCGCCGTCGCCCGTATTCTGTCATATTGCTCGATGAAGTTGAAAAAGCGCATCCCGATGTCTTTAATTTATTGCTCCAGGTTTTAGATGAAGGTCGTTTAACCGATAGCTTTGGTCGCAAGGTGAATTTCAAGAATACCATTCTGATTATGACGTCTAACTTGGGTACCAGGGATCTTAACAAAGCTGGTGGATTGGGTTTTGGACGCGCAGATAAAAAATCCATTCGTGAAAAGATGGAAGAGACCATTGGTGATGAACTGAAGAAAACATTTAATCCTGAGTTCATCAATCGGTTGGATGAAGTTGTTGTATTTAACCCGCTTGAACGTAAAGAAATTATCCAAATTGTAGATATTGAATTGGAAGTCATTTTGGCACGTGTACGTGAGCGTGGCATTGAAGTAAGTCTTACACCTGGTGCCAAGGCTTTGTTGGGGGAAAAAGGGTATGATCCGACCTATGGTGCACGTCACTTGAAACGCACGATTCAAAAAATGATCGAAGATCCGATGGCTGAAGACATTTTGATGGGGCGTTTTGTTGATGGCAGCCAAGTACGTGTGAGCAAAAAGGGTGATGGTTTACAATTTGTTGATGCCAGCAGCAGTGAAGCAACAACTGAAGATGATGTTGAAGAAGAAGTGGTTGATCGAAACAACGGGTAGGTGAGTGGCCGGGATCAATGTATTAAGTGAACAGGCAGGCCCGGACAAGTGTCCGGGCCGTTTGCCGTACGAACGGAACCATTTTGGCAGACCAAGCGTTGACGATATAACTCAAACTTTTGTAAAACCAACTCTGGGAGGGGTTCTGGCCTGGAGGTTTGTTTTGGTAATGAAGGAAAATATGAAAAGTTTTTTGTTGATACTGATAATTTTTATGATTCAAGGATTTGACGCTCAGGCGCAAGTTAGGGATCAGGTCATTAAAGAGATTCGTGTTCGGGGTAATTCATATACTGAAACGTCGCTTATTCAAGGTCAGAGCGGCCTTTATGAAGGACAACGTTTGGGCAGTGAAGATGCGGGGCGAGCTATTCGAAATTTGTTTAAGATGGGGTTGTTTGGCGATGTGAAGATATTTGTTGATTCTGATGTCGTGGGTGGTGTGGCTGTGGAGATTGTTGTAATAGAGTACCCGCAATTGGGTACTGTGAAATTTGATGGCAACAAAGCACTAAAAGACAAAAAGCTAAAACGCGAGCTGGGTTTTATCAAGGCGCAGATGATTAAACCCCAGCAGATGAAACGTGCAACGAATAAACTTGTGGAATTGTATAAAGACAAAGGGTTTTTGTTGGCGAAAGTGGAGGTCGAGCCAGAATCCTATGATGAAGATGGGTATATTCCACTTACATTTACTATTGACGAAGGGCGCAAAGTAAATTTAAAGAAAATTCGTTTTCATGGGGACGATGAGTTTAAGAATTCTCAGTTGCGAAAGCAGATGAAAGAGACCAAGCAAGATGGTTGGTGGTTTGGTGGCGGGAAATATAAAGAAGAAGATTATGAAATTGACAAAGAAAGTTTGTTGGCTTTTTATCGACAGAATGGTTATCGCGAAGCTGATGTTGTGAGTGATAGCTTATCTTACGGCCCCAATAAAAGAGATATGTATTTGGATATTACGATTGATAAAGGGCCTTTATACCGCTTTGGCAAAGTGAGTTGGTTGGGAAATGAAAAGCTAACCGATCTGGGGGTTGCCAGTTTGGTTGTGGTGGATTCGGGTGGCGTGTATAGTGAGGAGCGGTTGTTTAAGACAGAAGAGCAGTTGAAAAATGCTTACATGGATATTGGTTATATTGGCGCTCAAATTTTCCCAAACGAAAAAGAGCGTGATGATCATGTTGTGGACTTGCATTTTGATGTGATTGAAAATGATCCTTGGAAAATTCGAAAAATATTGATTACGGGCAATACCAAGACCAAAGATCGGGTTATTCGGCGTGAGTTGCGTGTATGGCCTGGGCAAACGTTTAGCCGTGCTTTGTTAGAGCGTAGTATGCGCGAGGTCATGGCACTTAACTTTTTTAGCAATGTTATTCCTACGCCGATCCCTATTGAATCGTCATCTGAGATAGATCTAGAATTTGTGGTCGAAGAAAAATCTACGGGTACAGCCTCTGTGGGGGCAGGATATAGTGAGCGGGACAAGCTTGTGGGGACTATTGGTTTGCAAATTCCCAACTTTAAAGGAAACGGACAACAAGTCGATTTTCAATGGGAGTTTGGTACGCAACGCGAGACTTTTCGTGTTGGATTTACCGAGCCTTGGTTTCGCAACACACCAACGAGTGTATCGGTTTCTCTGTTTCATGACACACAGCGTTTTTCTGCTTCAGGGGCCGCCAATTTTGACCAGCAAACCCGTGGTGGTGGGTTTCGTATTGGTCGCCGATTGCGCTGGCCCGATTATTCTCGTGCCTCTGTTGGCTACCGCTTAGAAGATGTGCGGTTTATTAACTTCTCAGACAGTACCACGACTCAAACGGGTTCGTTGAGCAACAATGTGACCAGCAGCATCAGTGCAAACTTTACGCGTGATAGCCGCGATTTGCCCCAATTTCCGACATCAGGTTCCGTAATTTCCTATACACCTGCTTTGGCCGGTGGTTTTTTAGCAGGGAACCGTGATTTTCACAAACATGAATTGGTAACGAGTTTTTACTTTCCTTTGTTTTGGAAGGTGGCATTGAATATGCGTTCGCAGTTGGGCATTGTTGCCAGCTATGGATCGGAGTCTGTGCCATTTAATGAACTCTACACACCCGGTGGTGTCGATTTGTTTACAGGGTCTATGCTGAGAGGGTATCCCGACCAATCGGTAGGGCCTCAGAACAAGGGTGGGCAAATTGGTGGTGTGACCCAACTGTTATTTAATGCTGAGGTGAGTATTCCTATTGTGGCAAATCAGTTTTATGGTCTCATTTTTGCCGATGCTGGCAATGCTTGGGATGATCTCCAGAAGATCAGCACGGCTGACTTGCGCAGGTCATTTGGTTTTGGCATTCGGATTGTGGCCCCCGTGGTGGGTATTATGGGCTTTGACTTTGCGTGGGGGATTGATCGTCGGCGTGTTGACGGACAACCTGTGCAAATGATTACGCACTTCCAGTTTGGGCCACAGTTCTTTTAGGATTGAAAAGATAAGTTGGTTGTTTTTAAGTCGTTTTTTTAGATTTTGGTATTCATACGCAAGATAATAACGCCGGGGTGTGATGTGGTGAGACATCGCACGTCTCACCTCTCACTTTTTGGGAAGGAATGCTCTATGAGAAACAATATGAAATGGTTGGTTGCACTTGCTGTGATGCTGAGCGGTTTGGTTGGCGCCGCACAGGCAGAAATGAAGATTGGGTATATTGATTCTGAGAAAATATTGAACCAGTATAAACCTTATTTGGATGCACAAAAAGAATTCCAGCGTTATGAAGAAGAATTGGAACGCGAAGTTTCAAAACGTCAGAATGAATTGGTCAAGATGCAAGAAACCTTTGAGCGTCAGGCATTGTTGTTGAGTGACAAACGCAAGCAAGAAGAGCAGCAAGCCATTATTCAAAAACAACGAGATTTGCAAAATTTTGTGCAAGAAGCCGCAGATCCACAACGTGGACGTTTGGCGCAAAAGACTGCCGAATTATCCGAACCGATTATTCGTAAGGTCAATGAGATTATCACGAAAGTTGCAGAAGACGAAGGTTATGATTTTGTATTGAATTCGGCAGCTTTGGCTTATGCCAAAGAAGTGCATGAATTGACTGGGAAAGTGTTGGATGCTTTGGCAAAAGACTTGGAAACGACGACCAAAGCAGGTGGGCAATAAAGACGGTGAGGGGAGCAAAGAAGCAAAAGGCGTAATAGGTTATATTTTATGCCCTGTGTTTTTTTGCTCCCTTTCTTATTTTTGTTTGGGAGGGTTGCATGGAAACACTGTTGGATATTGATGGTATTATGGAGGCTTTACCCCATCGTTATCCGTTCTTGCTTCTGGACCGCGTGATTGAATGGGATCGTGGTAAACGCTTGGTAGCCATCAAGAATGTGACCATGAATGAGCCGTTTTTTCAAGGCCATTTTCCTGGAAATCCTGTGATGCCCGGTGTCTTGATTTTGGAAGCAATGGCTCAAGCTGCGGCCATAATGATGAAAAATGATGATGTTGGGGACGTTGTTCCACTTTTTATGGGTATTGATAAAGCTCGTTTTCGGCGCCAAGTCGTACCTGGGGATCAACTTCGTTTGGAAGTAGAGACATTGCAGGCACGGCGGAACGTATGTAAAGGTGCCGGTAAGGCTTTTGTTGGAGATGAATTGGCTGCAGAAGCTGAGTTGATGGCAATGCTGGTGCCGCGCGATCAAATGTAAAGCATCATTTATA
>JABIFK010000197.1 GCA_018650745.1 Candidatus Latescibacterota bacterium
AAACCAGCCCTGCGTGTCATCCCAACTCAAATGCAATCACGGTCAATCCCGTTAGCCGCGACAACCGCCAATCTCGTAAAGAGGTGCGTCAAATACTCGGTCTCAACGACACATCAAAGACCGTAATGATTACAATGGGTGGCGTACCATTTCAATACACAGCATCAAATCACTTATCAGAGCTTTCAAACACGTTCTTCCTTTTACCAAACAGCGGTGAAACATTGCACCGCGAAGGCAACCTCATTCATATTCCACGTGATTCCGATCTCTTTCACCCCGATCTGGTCTTGGCAAGTGATCTCGTCATATCCAAAGTGGGCTACAGCACCTTGGCCGAAGTATATCAAGCTGGCACCCCATTTGGTTATATCCCACGCCCAACCTTTCGCGAGTCGGCGGCACTCATCCCCTTCATCAATACACAGATGCCCAGCCTACCCATCTCCAATGAAGCGTTTGAATCGGGCAACTGGCTCACATCCTTACCCGATCTGTTATCCCTACCACGTGCCCATCGCCCAGAACCCAACGGTGCCCATCAAATTGCAAGCTGGCTTGCCAACAATATCTTAGCCAAATAGCTCAAACACCACATGTCTGTGTAATCTGAACAACGCTATGAACAAGAATGAACAACTTCGTTGATACCATTGTTCATTCCATCAGATCTAAAATCGCATAGTAAAAATTGCAACAAATCTAAAGATATATCCAGTCACCTTACGCAATACGATTTCAAACCTTTCGAACATAAAGTAAAAAATGGCTGCATCCTTAAAAGATGCAGCCCTTTTTATTTTTTTTCAGAAGAAGAAAAACCAAATTTCTCCTCCCATTTTCTAATGTTTAACCTTCAGGTGTAATCGTCACACGAATCACACGATCAACAGCTGGAACACGCGTGTCATTCACTTCGCGCACCGTATTGTTCGGGTCAGCTGCTCCTGTATTAGGACCAGATTGACGCGGGGCTTGATCGCCACCCACACCAGGGGTTTGATCAATCTCCGTACCGGCATCCCACAATTGGATCATATTGGTAATATCACCCGAAAGAGGATTGCCACCCGATGTCCACAGCGCAATGCCATTGCCACTAGGTGCATAAAACAAATCATTCGATTGCACAAACATCGTTGCAAAAGACAACTTTTCACCCGGTTCAGCACCAAACGTAAAAGAATATGCACTGCCAGGGAACAAAGGACCAGGATCACTGGCACCCACAGGCACTGCAAATGCACCCGAAGCGCCTATACCTGCACGACCAGCAACTGCTGTTGCCAAACCGCTAGGACTACCATCTTCGGCCAACGCTTCCAAACCTTCGCCACGATCAGCGGATCCGGCAGTAAACAACACATTGGATCCTGTGTGGGCAGCAAACACGCCCGGTGCCAGAGGACCCGTCACACCTGTTTGACCAGCAAGCACAGCGGCCAACCCACCCGCACTGCCATCTTCAGCAACACCTTCCAAACCTTCGCCACGATCGGCAATACCATTGCTAAACAAAGGCGAACCATCGTTGTGCACCACAAACACACCCGGTGCAAAAGGGGTTGCCAAAGACGCATTGCCAGAAACATTTTCAATACGCACAGTGAATCGGCTGCCTTCAGAAGCAACCAGCACACGAATCACATCGGCCACATTGGGTAAACCAACTGTTTCGGCCAAGCGCACTGTGTTATCAGCATCTGCAGCACCCGTATTGGGGCCAGATTGACGAGGGGCCTGATCAGCACCTTCTCCAGGAATTTGGTTCACTTCTGTTCCAGCATCCCACAGCTGAATCTGACTTGTAATGTCACCATTGATCACAGTGCCATTGGCATCCCACAAAGCAATACCAGTTTCATCGGGAGCGTAAAACAAATCATTCGACTGCACAAACATCGTCGCAAATGACAAACGTGCGCCAGGTGCTGCGTCAAAGCTGAACACATAAGCATTATTAGGCAACAAAGGACCAGGTGCATCGGCACCTTCGGGTGTGTTAAACGCACCACTGGCAATATAAGGGAATGCCGTCGATACGTTTTCTACCCGCACCGTAAACACAGTCTTAGGCACAATGCTTGCACCCATCGAAACCTGCGCAGATCCACCGACGTTCAACGTCACATTTTGCTCATATCCACCATTAATAGGTACACTGCCCCAATGCCCAATCATATTACCAGAAGCATCTGTTGCACGAACCTGATAATACCCACTGGCGTTGCCACGGTCAGACAAAACTTCAATATTTACAGCACCAGAAGCACGGGTCGTGCCCGACCAACGATAATCGGACGCGCGCCCCGACACCGAACGCGACAGTGCCACAGTCGCGCCAGAAACGGGCGATCCATCTTGCGTTAATGTTGCCACCACCACCGAACGTGGATTGGCCAGCTTACTTGCGGGTTTGCTCAATGTCATCGGGTCATCTTGCATCCCCGACTGCAACATATTCTCGCGTCCACAACCCGTAATCACCAGCCCTGCGGCCAGCATCAATGCACCCATTTTCTTCATACAATACCCCCTATAAAAGTCATTCCGGCTGTCACACTTTATGATCCCCATAAAGATAGACCCAAAGTATCACAAAAGTTTCACAGAGGGGTCACAAGAGTATAAAAAAAGGACCTCAGCACAATTGCTAAGGTCCCATTTTAAAATCATCTACATAAGAGCACGGTTCCCGTGCTCCTACAGGAGGATTCGTCAGCAACCAAAAGGTTTTCTATTCTGGCTGACACATCCAACTGTTTTGCCTGATCACTTAAGAATTAGATTTAACGTGTGGCAGCTTTTTACAATACCAACGGCGTATCAAACCCAAACGTCGTGCCCGTATTCAACTTGCTCGACACAGAAATCTTTCGCCCGTGCGCCTCCACAATCTTTTGCGCAATTGCCAAACCCAAGCCCGTGCCGCCTTTGGAACGACTCTTCTCTGCGCGGAAAAATCGATCAAAAATATATGGCAAATCTTCGGCCGAAATCCCCTGTCCCGTATCCACCACCGAAACGTGCACACCCTCTTCGCCTTGGATCACTGAAACTTTAACCTCTCCCCCTTCTGGCGTGTAGCGCACCGCGTTCTCAATCAAGTTCGACAACACCCGAGATATCATCCCAATATCGGCAGACACCAATGGCAAATCTTCTGGTGGCATCATTTGCAAATTCACACCGTTCTTTTCGGCCTGCACCTGAAATTCTAAAATCGTATCCTGCACCAACTCCGCCATTGAAAAGGCTTCCAACTCCGGCTCTACTTGCTTCGCATCCAACTTCGACAACTCAAACAATTCCGATACCAACCGATTGAGCGTGGTCACATTGAGATAAATCGTATTCAAAAATTGACGGCGCTTCTCAGGGTCCAAATCGTTCTCTTTCATCAACACAGTTTCTAAATATCCTTGAATAGACGCCAACGGGCTGCGCAAATCGTGTGAAATATTGGCCACCAATTCTCTGCGCAACACATCATTCTTCTTCAACTGCTCAACATTGGCCTCAATCGTATCGGCCATTTGATTAAACGCACGCCCAAGTTGGCCGATTTCATCGCCCGTTTGAACAGACACGCGCTCCTGATAATTGCCGCGTTCAAACTGTTGCA
>JABIFK010000722.1 GCA_018650745.1 Candidatus Latescibacterota bacterium
AGCACTTCCCCCCCCCCATACCAAATCACCGCACCAATAGCCACTGCGCCCAACATTTCCATAATCGGAAAATAAAGTGAGAAATAAAATGTCGATTCAAGATTGGCTGCCAAGTACCGATCATTTACTACTTTGAAACGGTTCATGTTCCGGGATTCGCGATTAAACAACTGCACGACAGCCATGCCCGAGATATTTTCTTGCAAGAAAGCATTGATGCGCGCCAAGCGGCTTCGGGCCAGCCTAAATGCACGCAACATTCGATTTTGGAACCAAAAGGTGACCAGAAACATCACAGGCAACAAAATTAGAATAATTGTACCCAACCCAGAATCCATCCAGAACATGAACGCAGCAATTGCGATGATCGTAAAGATGTTGCTAAAAACAACCACCACACCATCTGTCAAAAAATCGTTCAGGGCATCTACATCGTTGGTATTGCGCGTCATTAAACGCCCAATGGGCGTGCGATCAAAGAATGAAAGAGACAATGTTTGCAGATGCCCAAAAATACTGCCCCGGATATCGAACATTGCCCATTGGCCGACCATTTGGGTGACATAATTCTGCAAATAATGCAAGAAAAATTGAACGATGATTACACCCACCAAAATGAGCACAATGTTGTGAAGTCCTTGCCAATCCCCTTTGAGAACATGATCGTCTATGGCCACTTTGGTCAAATAGGGCCCAATCTGTTGGGTAAAAGAGGTACACAGTATCAACACAAAAGACACAGCAACCCACCCGATATAAGGCCGCAGATAAGCCAATAACCGAAGCGTTAGGTGCAGATCAAACGGCTTTTCATCGATTTCTTCTTCTTGGTAGTCTACGCTTTCTTCGGCCATTTAAATTTCACTCAGTTCTTGGTTGAGTTGCTGACGTTGATACATGTCAAAATACGCGCCCTTTAAAGCCAACAACGCATCGTGTGTGCCTTGCTCAACCACTTTCCCTTCGTCCAAAACAACGATCTGATCGGCGCCCATGACAGTAGATATCCGGTGTGCAATAATGACGGTTGTTCGGCCAGCCATCATGGCCTTTAACCGACTCAAAATCTCTTCTTCAGTATGCGTGTCCACACTTGCCATCGCGTCGTCTAAAATCAGTATTTTGGGTCGGCGAATAACCGCACGCGCCAAAGCCGTACGTTGCTTTTGCCCGCCCGAAAATGTCACGCCCCGTTCCCCCACCACCGTATCTAATCCTTGTGGAAAATCTGATAAATCATTCAGCAACTGGGAGGTTTCCATCGCCCAGTTAATCTCTTCTTCGGTAGGATCAACCACGCCCAGTGCAATATTTTCACGTAGGGAATCGGAAAAAAGAAATGAATCTTGCGGTACAACACCTATATTTTTACGCAACATGTCTAAGGGCAATTTTTCAACGGGATTGCCATCAATGAGAACTTGGCCCTCACCGGCCTGAATAAGGCGCGGAATCAATCTTCCTAGAGTCGTTTTACCCGATCCGACGCGCCCAACAATGGCCAAAGAACTTCCCGCGGGTATTTTCAAATTCACCTTGTCTAACACAATAGTCTTTTTATCGTATCCAAATGTGAGATTGCGAAATTCAATATCGCCTTTCATCTCAGAAGGCTGGATCAAATCATCCGCATCTTTAATATCAGTCTCTTCTTCCAAAATAGCATTGATCCGACGCATGGCAGCTATCGCACGCTGGTACCGATCAATCATCCACCCAACCAAGATAATCGGGAAAATGAGTTTTGTTAAATAACCATTGAATGCAACAAAGTCACCCAACGAAATCTGACCCGACAATACCCGTTCGCCCCCCAACCACAAGACAATAATCAGTGAAGTGCCGCTCAACAAAAAAGCCAACGGCCGAATGATGCTCTCGACGCCGATCAACTGCTTATTTTTTTCTAAGAACTTTCGGTTGAGTTTTGCAAAGACTGCAATTTCACCTTTCCGCTGCACATAGGCTTTTACCACGCGAATGCCTGATAAATTTTCTTGCACGCGTGAGCTGATATCGGCAAACAACTCTTGAACTTCGCGGAACCCGGAGTTAATGCGCCCCGCAACGCGATTCATAGCAAAAGACAGAAAAGGCATGGGGATAAGGGCATAAAGCGCCAATTTCCAATCGATAAAACACATCACAGTCAGTCCCAAAGTCAACGCGATAGCCGCATCAAAGAGCATACGAATACCAAAGCTCAAGAACATTCTGATGGCATTGACATCGTGTGTTGCACGAGACATCAAATCACCCGTAGACATCCGAGAATAATAGGACATAGGCATTGTCAGCAAGTGGCTAAAGTATCGTTCGCGAATATCATTTTCAACATACCGAGACGTGGCTTGAATATGCCAGCGCATCCCCATACCAAATGCCATCTGTACCAGAGCCAAGGCCACAATAACAAGTGCGTAAAACATCACAGTATCAAAAACATCGGCGCTGGGGTCAGATTTGAGACCCGCTTCAACAGCATCAACCGCCAGCTTCAACATATATGGGATTGCACTGGACGCCAGTTGAGCCAAGCCGACCAGCAATACACCCCAAGCGATTCGCCCTCTATAGTTTTTCAGGTACGGCCAAAATGGTTTTAGAAAGTTCATAGGTGTATTAGGTTTCCCATCGGTATATTTTTAAATCAACTTTTCCATTGTGCAATTCAACACCCTCATCATCTAGCAGGGCTTCTTGATCATAGTGGGCAACATGGTTGCCACTGCGTATAGAAACCATACCCTTGGCATTGATCACACGGTGCCACGGACATTTTGTACCCAGGGGCAGTTCAGACAATGCCTTTCCCACTTGCCGAGGACCACACCCAACCCGTTCGGCAATTTGACCATACGTTGCCACCGTGCCCTCAGGTATCTTCCCAACCTCTTTGTAAATCACTTTATAAATCGCGGGAAATTTCGCCTTCATCGTATTGCCAACCAATTTTCTAAAAAAACCGATGGGTCTGTTGCTGTCTCACATTTCTTAAAAACATCAATGGCTTTTGGTAGATCGTTTCCGACAGCGTCATACACGCGTTGAAAAACATCTGTTCGTGCACGATAAATTCTGTATAGCGCCATCCGGGCATTGTTAAGTTGCCACTGGGGAAATCCGTCATAAAGGTTCGTTCTTAAAGGGAGTGCATAATATTGGGTCTTGGCATCTTTGAATACCTGTTCTCGCCCACGCATTTTGAGGGCCTTGCTTTGATTCTCTTGATACACAGAGTCTAATTGTGTTGCGATTTGGTGCATAAACTTTCGAAAAGTCACCGCATCAATACGCGCATCCATAGCTTGGTGAACCACAGGGGCATCTGTACCATATTTTGTTTGCAGCCACATCAATGCGCCGGCCTCACCCACAAAACTGGCCAAGCTCTCGTTGAAAGTAACATCTCCCTCAATCCACAGTGTGGCATGTGTTAACTCATGAATAAGCAGATCGGCTAGGTCGGCCTCGTCGTAGCGCAACATCGTACTCAAAATAGGATCGGGAAACCACCCCAAAGTACTGTAAGCGCTTACTCCGCGTAAATACGTGTCGTAACCTTCGGCTTCATAGCGATTGCGTTCGGCAACAGCTTCTTCCTGACGAAAATAACCCCGGTAGGGTACCTTGCCCACTACCGGGTAAGTCCAACGTTTGGGTGTCAATTCATCTTTGGCACACACAACCAAATTCCAAGACACCGGCCCACGACCAATATCGACATAGGTGGTATAGTTGCGCGAGGCAGCCAAACCAATATCATGTTTGCAAAACGTTCGAATCGCTTCAACCAGACGAAGCCGTTCTTTGACGTGGGGATCCAAATTGTCATCTTTGAGAACCCGAGCAATCGGCTTGGCACGCCACAACAGACTCATTTGACCTTTGGTCAGGTGCCAAAAGTAACCCAATTCTAGGTCTACGGCCCCAACGCCAAGCATCAAAGCTACAACAAACGTTAACACCATTGTTCTATTGGTTTTCCATATAATAATAACAGATCATATGTTGTAAGATTACGTGAATATCTTCAATACGACCCATATGCTCAGAAGGCACCACAATACCGTGATCGACCAATGCATTGAGCTTTCCACCTTCAAAACCAGTAAACCCAACCGTCACACATCCCACATCATTGGCGTGTTTTACCGCTCGCAAAACATTTTCAGAATTGCCACTGCCACTGATGGCCAAAAGCACATCACCAGGCTCGGCGAAATTTTTCAACTGTTCGACAAAAACATCGTCATAGCTGATATCATTGCTTAGCGCCGTAATCCATTCCATATTATCCGTTAATGGGATGGTCTTGAAACGCTTTGCTCTTCCGATAGACGCGCCTTTGCCCATATCAACGACAAAGTGAGAAGCTGTGCTGGCGCTTCCGCCATTACCAATGGCATAAATGCGTTTGTCATCGTCTCGTGCTTTTCCAAATTCTGCAATAACTGCCGCTATGGCTTTTGCGTCTAAAGCCGCGAGTAACTTCAAATTATCATCAATGTAATTCTGTACAAACGATTCCATTCAATACACTCCATTTCAATAATCATCAAAACATGATATCAGGTCACAGCCAAACAAAGATCTTAAGCCAATCCTGCAGTTCGCCAGGCTTTGTCTAATCCTGCATGTGTCTCTTCAATAGCTTGTTCTGCTGGCAACTCTCGTACACGCTGACTAAAAGGCTCAGGTGATACAGGACCTTCATAGCCAATTGCCTTCATGGCTTTCAGAAACGAAACCAAATCTATCACACCCGTTTCAGATGGCAGGGCGCGTATGTTGTCAATTTGATCCGTAATTTCAACCCCAGCGGGTGCATCATTCACATGAACATGAATCACATCTTCGGGTGTCAAAGCCATCAGATCAGAAACCGTGCCCAACTGTGTATACCAATGCCACGCATCGAGTAACAGACCGACGTTTCCCGTGCCAATCGCTTCGGAGAGTGCGAGCATGCCATCCATTGTGTAGATAAAACCATAAGGTTTATCAATACGCAATGTTTGAGGCCCAATAAACTCAAGCCCAATTGAGCAACCGTGATCTTTGAGTACTTCGGCAATAGGCTTCAGCCGTTGAATGTGGAAACGAAAATTTTCACGAAACTTGAGTGTATCAGAAGCACAAGGAATCCATTGCGCACAACGCGTCGCTCCAACTTCAGCAGCAATTTTGGCCAATTTAGCCAAATCTTTCAAACCCTCAAGATAAACATCCTCGGGCCCATTCCAATTAACAGGAAGCCCCCAAGCGCCCACCTTTAAGTTTGCAGAAGCAAACATTTCCCTAACGTCGTTGGCACCCCGCTCTGCCACCAAATCGGCCACAGCTTGAATACTGATATCTAACCCCTGAAACCCGCCGTTAGATGCCAACGCGATCAATTCTTCAACACTGCCTTTTACACCAATAGCACCGGGTGTTAAGCTCTTAAACATGCGCATCTCCTGTGTGTTACACCGCTACCCTATGTTCGTTCACCAAATCCATATTGAGTTCACAACCCAACCCAGGCCGATCCGTCAATGGAATGCGACCCCTCACGATCTGTTCATGAGGCAAAGTCAATTGACTGCGCCAAGGTACTTCTCCCCAGCCATATTCCAATATCAAAAAACCTGGAGACGCAGCCATTGCCTGTACACCTGCGGCAATTGTGATGGGGCCAAACGGGCCGTGAGGCGCAGTTGGCATGCCCCAAGCTTGGGCCATATCGGCCACTTTTTTTAATTCGCTAAGCCCACCAATGACCGTCACATCTGGCATAATAATATGCATACTCTTGTTCTCAAAAACTTCTACAAATTCATTCCGCAAAGATCGCTGTTCTGCTCCAGCAGTGGTCAAACCGCAACCATTGTGAACTTTGAGACAATCTTGCAAATTCTTTTCCGAAGTCGGTTGCTCAAACCAAAACAGATTGATATCGCGCAATTCATCGGCAACTTCCAGCGCGGCCTTGACCGTAAACCGACTGTGACAGTCCACGAGCAAATCGACATCTGGACCAATAGACTCTCTTACTGCGCGCATACACGCAATACCCACTTCTGCCTCTTTTGCGCTGTCTACAACAGGCAAACCATCAAAGGGAGCCAACTTGACAGCGTCGAATCCATCGGCAACCGCCGCTGCCGCATGGGTCGCAAACCCTTCGGGTGAGCGATCTGTTGTGGCCCGATTGATATTGGCATAGAGCCGAATCTCATCCCGACACTTGCCGCCTAACAAGGTATAAACAGGCACACCCAATGATTTGCCCAACAAGTCCCACAAAGCCTGCTCAACTGCGCTGAGAGCACACACTTCATCCCAGCTACGTCCTGCCTGTGTATACGCAGCAACAACCGACT
>JABIFK010000354.1 GCA_018650745.1 Candidatus Latescibacterota bacterium
ATTTTGTAGTTGTCTAAGGACTTGTTTTTTAACAACCGATATTTCCGGGGGCAGTCAAAACGGCTTTTTCATGTTGTTTCTTCAAATCGATATTCTACAATATGTTACAGAGTTGTGATAAAAGATAAGTAGGGGACCGAGGGGTGCCTTTCCTTACCTTCTTATCCCCACAAATTTCTGAATCTGCTCCGTAATTGCCACTTCCGTTGGCAATCGCTCCATGGAGCTGGCCCCATAAAACCCATCCACCTCAGGCACGCGCTCCAAAATATACTTTGCGTCATCTGGCTCCGCAATTGGCCCGCCATGACACAACGTAATCACATCACTCCGAATCGACTTACACGTATCACAAATGGCCTTTACCTCTTCCACACAGTCATCCAATGTTTTTGACGTATGCGCCCCAATCGCTCCCTTGGTCGTCAATCCCATATGCGCCACCACAATATCAGCCCCCGCCTCCGTCATCATCTTGCCTTCTTCCACATTAAACGCATAGGGCGTCGTCAACATATCCATATCATGCGCTTCAGCAATCGTATCCACCTCCATCTGATAACTCATCCCCGTCTCTTCCAAATTTGCCCGAAACACCCCATCAATTAACCCCACCGTCGGAAAGTTCTGTATCCCCGCAAAACCCAAATCCTTTAACTCCTGCAAGAAATGCGACCGCAACATAAACGGATCTGTCCCATTCACCCCTGCCAGCACCGGTGCGTGTTTCACCGCCGTAATCACCTCATATGCCATCTCTTTCACAATCTCATTCGCATTGCCATACGCCAACACCCCCGACAAAGACCCCCGCCCCGCCATCCGATACCGTCCCGAATTATAAATCACAATCAAATCAATCCCCCCAGCCTCCTCGCACTTGGCCGAAATCCCCGCCCCTGCTCCCCCACCAATAATCGGCACCCCATCTGCAACCTTCTTCCGCAATCTTTCCAAAATCGATGCTCTGCTTTCTGCTGCCATTGTTTGCTCCTTTATCCAATTTGATGTGTATTGATTTATCGATTTATTCGGCCGGAATAAATCCCGGCGCTTCAAAAGCATAGGATGATTCAGTTTTGTATAGCCTCAATTCAACAATAGGTAGCTCTTAAAATCAAAAAACCATCCCACCAACCCATCAAGATTTTCCGCATCATTCCATCCCACAACATGCTTTATTAAAACACCTACTCTCGTAGGCACCTTCATCTTTTGTACTCACCACAGGTATTTGCGGAAAATTAGCCACCCCGGCACTTGAGGGGTGACTTTTTGCCTACTTTTTAGTCGTTTAAAAAGTGGGTCGCCGAAGGCAAATCAAAAAAATATATAAAAGAATAAATCCATCGCTTCTATCTTCAATCCCCTCTATCCCCCAACCTCCTTAAACGCCCCCACCAAAGCCTCCGCAAACGCCGCATCATTCACATTATTATCAAACCTTTTCACCACCCGCTCCTCCATCTGCTCAATCTGCGATTCCAACGCCTCAAACAACGCTGCATCTGCTTCAGGATCATGAAAAGGTTGTCCTTCATCATCAATCAAAGACACCCCTTTTTCCGGAATCAAAATCTGAATCGGCCGCGTCGACTTGTTCAACTTATTCGCCATCCACCCCGCAACCTGCAAATTCTCTTCCACCGTCGTCCGCATCAACGTTACCTGCGCATTATGCACATACAAATTCCGATCCTGAAACTGCTCCGGCACCGTCTCCTTCGCCCCAAAATTCACCATATCCAACGCCCCCACACTCACCACGTAGGGAATGCCCTTTTCCAAAATTCGATCAAATCGCTCCGGCCCCGCCGCAAACACACCGCCCACCACCTCATCAGCCACCTCCGTCGTCGTAATATCCAACACCCCATCAATCATCCCACTCTCCACCAACTTCTCCATCGCCTGCCCACCCGTACCTGTTGCATGAAAAACCAAACAATCATACCCCTCATCCTCCAAAGCTTCCCGCACCATTGTCACACACGCCGTTGTTACTCCAAACATCGTCATCCCCACCGTACGCTTGTCTTCACCCTGCGCAACGACATTTGTCACCATCCCCGCAATCGCATGTGCCGCATTACCAAACACCTGACGAGACACCCTGTTGATCCCTGCCACATCCACCACCGAAAACATCATCGTAATATCACAACATCCCACATACGGCGCCGTATTGCCACTGGCCACCGTAGACACCATCACCTTGGGCAATCCCACTGGCAACGCCTGCATCGCTGGTGTGATCAGCGCCGTTCCGCCACTGCCCCCAATCCCAATCACACCCGCAACTTTCCCAGCTGCATATTCACCCACCAAAAAAGCACACAACGCCTCACCCATCGCCGTCACCGCTTCTCCTCGATCCGTATGCCCCAATACCGCATCGGTGCCACCGGCATGACAAGCTGCTACAGTTTCACGCGACACATCGGGTACCCTTTGCACATCTGCCTGTGTGCCCACATCCACCACTGTCACCTCTGCCCCAGCATTGCGCGCACATTCGGCAACATAAAGAATCTCTTCTCCTTTTGTATCCATCGTCGCGATTGCATACACACTTGCCATCCTAAACCTCCTTTGGAATGTCCTCAAAATTTCAGTCGCCCCAATTTAATACCTCTTTATATCTCTATTTTTATCGACATTTTGATAAAAAAATAGCTTCTCGGTGTGTCCGCTATTTCCAGTACATATCAGTACCCGTATAAACTTGCCGTCGTTGACGGCCATATTACTTCGCTTCGTTTTCAGCCGTTTTGTTACCAGCCGATTTGTTTTCAGCTTTTTTGACACGAATCCTGCTACCGGCAACAGTCATATTATTCAATCTTTTTATTGCTGCCTTGGCTTCTCCATGTTTCGGCATTTCCACAAAAGCAAAACCTTTGGATCCACCGGTGACCTTGTCTAACACCAAATCACAAAATTGTACGGTGCCATATTCCTCAAAAAGAGCTTTTATCTCTTTTTCGGAAGTGCTGCGAGCGAGATTACGAATTATCAATTTCATAGGTTAATAAACCATTTCGTGTGAAGTGAATGTGCAGAAACCCATTTTACTGTTTTGTGTATAGCACCAAGCTAAGCGGCGTGGCCGCATCTGTATACCGCTAGTCAAGCGCCCCATGTTCTTTTGCAGTCTTGATCCAGTGTTCGGCCAGTTCGGCAGGATTTGCGCCCAGACCACGGCCAAGGTGCAACGCCAGTCCCATCATTAATTCCGATGCTTCGCGACAATCGGTGACATTGTCCAGTGTGCCAAATGATTCTTGAGCTTTCGATAAGAGTAGATCGTAATGCTGGCGAGCAAAATCTATGGGATCATTTAAACCATCCGTTAACTCAAAGAGCATCAGCAGGTCGATCCACTCGGGACCAAGCCGTTCCGCCAACTGCTCGGGCTCTTCTCTACCCATCTCTCGCCAAAGACGCAATGTCTGCCGGTCACCCGATTCGGCCAAACCACTTTCCAGCAGAAGGGCGAAAGCGCTATCAGCTAAATTTTGCATCAGTTCGAGATACTCATCCTGAGCAATTTCGGAGCGCTCCGTGGCCTGTCCTTCAATGTAGGCAGCAACACTCAATTGAGGTAAATCTAAGACTTCCGGACACCCTTCCATGCAGGGGAAATCACTCCCTTGGTAAATGTAGTACAATTCCTCGCCCTGCCTTTGGCGACCAAGAGGATATAACCGGCAGGCCAATGGGCGCCCCGAATGCACGCTGCATCCAAAATCAGGTACATACTGGCTGCACGCCGGCTGCTGTCTCCAGCCAGGTGCACCATCAAAACGCAAATGGATGCCACCAAAATCGCAGAACTGATCACGAAACGCCCTCGGGGTCAGTTCTTTTACTTCAGCCAGACACGCCAGTTCCCACGGGTTCAGCCTGACTGTTTTGCCATGACAGCAGGTGCCTGAACGTGAACAGGTAAGTGGCAGATGATCAGTAAGGGCGAGTTTGGTCGTGACCGACATTGCGGGTTTTCCTTTTGTATTCTATTTGTTCATATTCTCTGCATAACGCCAAGCTAAGCGGACATTTAGCGCATTCGCTTGCGCTTTTGGTTATGTGCCACTATTAGAATTGAGCTTGGTTGCCCGCGTAGCAATAGAGGATGGACTGAAAAGATTCAACGGAATTTCATCCGTCCAGTAGTCTTCATAGAGATCAGAAATCACAAAACCAGCTTTAAGTTGTCCGCCAAGTTGAGCCTCCAATGTATGACCAAACTCAAGGGCACGGCCACTTTTTTCTAGTTCTCGACGACCCTCTGAATCGAGGCTGTCCGGTTCAGCATAAGGCAACTTATACTTGACCTTGATATCATCGTCTCTTTTCGATTGATCGTGATCGAAAAGGAAAAAACTTGGATTCATAAAACCTGCTAGCAAATCCCCACCTGGCTTTAATACCCGATAACATTCGTTCCATACGGCTCCCACATCCGGTACAAAGACATTTGAGACCGCGTGAAAAATAAGATCAAAACTGCCTGCTGAAAACTTAGAGAGATTCGCCATATCACCGCGCACGCAGTGTAAGTCAAGGTTGTCTCTCTCTGCAACCATATGATCTTTTTCTAACTGTACATCCGAAAGATCGTAGCTCACAACTCGCGCTCCTGCAGCAGCGAGTACAGGAGCCTGTTGCCCGCCAGCGGAGGCAAGACAAAGTATATGCTTTCCTTGGATATCTCCAAACCATGATTTCGGGACGGAACGCAACGGCGTAAGAATAACATCCCATGTTCCATTTCGTGCAGAACGGATTATTTTTTCTGAAACCGGTATAGACCATTCACCATTCGCTGAAGACTCTCGATTCCATGCCTCTCGATTGTGTTGAAGGACATCCATAATTATTTAACTCCATCGCATCGAAGCACATAACCATTAATGATATAGACCAGCATACCTAAACACCATTCATAATATCACCAATATTTTCCGAAGCGATTGCAAAGCGTAATCTTGCACTGGTTGAACGAGGATTGAGATATTGTTCTTGACCTGATGGACGGATTGGCGTGTGTGAAATACTTTTGTAAATTCCTTTTTCCAAACCGTCCTCAAAGCTTGTGAGTACACGGTGATCTTCTCCAGAATGGAAAGTCAAAACAGCGATTCTCCCATGAGGTTTTATGCACCAAGGAAGATTTCTCAAAAATTGATCCAATGCCCCAAATTCATCATTCACTGCAATACGAAACGCTTGAAAGCATCGTTGTAATGATTTTTTAACGGCTTCTGGTTTAAGAAAAGGTGCTTTCTCTGAAAGAGATTCTTTTATAAAATCGCTGAGTTGCGTTGTCGTCTCAATATTTTCACGGTTCTTAAAAAGCGTTTCAGAAATTTCACTTGCATAAGGTTCATCAGCATTTTCATCTAACATCTCAGTTAGCATTTTTATTGAACTTTTTTTAAGGAGCTGTGCTGCCGATATGCCACGCGTTGGATTAAGACGAAGATCGAGCGGTCCTTCAAATTTAAAGGTAAACCCACGTCCTGGATTATCGATCTGCATGGAAGAAACGCCCAAATCCGCCAAGATAAAATCAAAGCCATCTGTTTCTGAAAGCAGTTTTAAAATGCCGGCAAAGTTAAGTTGTCGTGCATTAAATTGTGTCGCATCATAACCCGCATTCTGAATGCGCGTAATCGTATTGGGGAGTTCTATTGGATCAACGTCAATGCCATACAAACACCCATCTGGCATCATTTTTTCTAAAATCTGAGTTGCATGACCGCCAAATCCGAGCGTTGCATCCAATCCAATTTCACCAGGCTGTGGTTTTAGGATTTCGAGAATCTCATCCACACAAATAGGAACATGCGTTCCTGCAGGCGTCTGCCGTCTTTCCAAAACCTTTTGAACGTCATCTGAATAGTGATCAGGATTTAGCTCTTTATATTTTTCTTTATAGTGACGCGGATGCGTGCCTTTGTACCTCACGCGACGCTTGCGTGGTCCATGCTCTTCTGCCATAAATATAATCCACTTTTATTTAATACGAATATTTTTACCATGATTTGCAACCTCAGCTTGCCATCGCCGTTCGCACAATATCGTGTGCCCGCAGCAAATCTTCCCGCGACTTGTAATACTCCAGTACAAAATAAGGCACATCGGGAACAAACTCGAGCAGGGACTGGATGTAGGTGTTGTAGTCCAACCGACCAGATCCCGTTGGACCATATGTGTCGGGCTCTCCGTTGTCCTTAAAAAAGCAGTCCTTGCCGTGGGCGATGACGGTGTAAGGGGCCAGGCGGCGGACGGCACGAACGAGGGGCGTGCGGTCGGGGCAGAAGTTGGCCGCGTCGATGCAGGCCTTAAGAGCACTGGAGCCAACGCG
>JABIFK010000723.1 GCA_018650745.1 Candidatus Latescibacterota bacterium
ATTGCCCGCAATCATCTGAGCCCCATGGAACAACAAAGCGTGGTTCTCAGAATCAAAACACATGGCATCATTGCCAGGTTCGTCGTGCCAATATCGAAAGTTCAGCACCGTCTCTTTGATGCGATCCCGTTCTTTCTGCGTTAATGAATCGCCGTGATATAACCGTAAGATCGCTGCCAATGGAAAATCTGCACAATCGGGGCGACCATCAATCCAATCCAAAGCTTCAAACAAAACCGACTCATCTTCCTCATGTCGTTCACCCAAAGTATGTCTCGCCAAAACGGGCATCGCCCCACCACGGCCTCGGCTAACACGACTTGCAATATCACGTAAGATAGCATCCTGATGGGCTTCAAGAGAGGGGGCATCTGATACCGCAATGGTTTGATTCACGGGCAGTTCAAACACACGCTTCAACGTTTCACTCTCCAACACCAAATTAACCTCAGTACGTGCCACCGCACCCATCACCACACGATTCGTTCCTGCGGGCCACGCAAGTTCTTCTCCCTTAATTTGTGCTACGGCATCAAAAGGTGCTGGCTCCCTCGAACACAACGCATCTTGTCCGTCGGCCTTAATGCTGTTTAACCAGCGATCTGCCTTCACAGCTTGATCAGTAAATGCATCTTCTCCAGGAATAACAATTTTCAGCTTTTCTGCACCTTCTAAAATTTGAATGCCATACAGCACGCGCGTATCGCGTACCCCAAAAGCCTGCAACCGCACACACAGTCGATTGCAACCTTTCTTTAACGAGATCGTACTTTCCGTCGTATCCAGGTCATTGCGGTGACCGGAGGGAACGTGTCCCATGGTTTTTGTCTTGAGCGGAATCGTAATCTCCGTCGCATCGGGATACATATACTGCGGCACGTTATGCCGACTCACATGCGCGCCATTCACCCACAAATCAGACGCGCCGCACGACCAAAAACGCGCCTTTAATTCACAATCTTCCGACACTTCAACATCCGTGGCCCCATAGAGATTCAGCACCGATAAATCGTGGTAAAAGCTGCTGCGCTCCACAAAAATGTTGGCACCAGGATCGTAATAGGCCCACTTTTCACCACGTGGCCCGAGCGCACCCAACGCAACACCTTCGGGCGGAGACTCAATTGTTTCATCCACCGTAGCCGCCCGCAACTCGTTATCTCCACCTGGAGGACCATCATAATCTTCTACATACGTTCCTGCCAAAACCCAGTGTCGGATATAACCCGATTCATCACACGAAAACATCTGTTTTGAAGGTTCCATTCATTGCTCCCTTTCGTCGTTCACAACCACCCTAAAATCTGTTGCCGAAAACTTACATAAACGAATTTTCTGGATCTACGCACACATACAAATCGATTCCACAGTTTCGACATGCTTGACATATACTGATAGCTTGCCCATGTTATCAAATCCCAGTTGACAACAGTCTTGCTTGGGTGCCCCTAAGCAACGCCCGAAGAGAAGCATGAGCCTATCAAGCCACCAACAATTGCTCAGGAGATTGAACCCAATGATTGACCTGTCCGATACGGACACAGTGCGCGAACACAGTCCCTTTCTCATTGCGCATCGAGGAGGCGTAATCGCCCCGAATGCACCTGAAGGTTCTCTTGCTGCCATTCGCTTGGCAGCAGAACACGGGTATCGCATGGCTGAACTCGACGCGCAGGAAACAAAGAACGGTGAACCCGTGGTGTTCCATGACAGAACTCTAACGAGGTCCTGTGGTATGGATACGGAAATTCGAGACCTTACTTCGGATGAGGCCAGAGCAATTGTCTACCGAGCGAGTGACCAGCATATTGCAACATTGGATGAAGCATTGGCGCTTTGCAGTTCACTGAATCTGTGGGTCATGTTAGACATTAAAACCTTTGATAACCCACCCAATTCAGAGCAATTCTTTCAGCGAATCAGTGACCTGCTTCAAGTGCACAACCTAACGCGAACCACGGTCACAATCTCAGGACATCATTTGACCCAAAAGCATCTGGTCGGCAAAGTATTATTCAGAGTAACCAACGAAGAATTCAAAAAAGTTCAAGATGGCGCGTCGGTTCCTCTGAATCATAAGTTCTGGTTCGGCCTCCCCGAAGCACTGCCAAGCGAAATGGTTTCCAAACTGCAACAAAACGGTGCGCTGGTGATGCCCGCCATCAACACATTTCGCTATCCAGCACACGCAGACCGTGAACTGGCGCATCAGGATATAGAGCGACTTCTTAATGCTGGCGTAGACGGGTTCCAGATCGATTCCATCTATGAGGATCTCTTTGCAAAGAAGAAATAGGTGAACCAATCGGCAAATACCCCACAGGACATGCTCGAATAGCCGCTACAGTCTCCCGACCTCTCATATACGTATACTGAACATCTTCTGTGGCTCACTTCTCCAGCACGTCGCCGCGCAACACCTGTTTGCCATCAATCGTAAAAGACAACGTGCCATCAGCTCCAAAAACCAGCACATCCTCCCGATCACCATACGCAACAGTAACCGTCTGAGCTTCTGCATCTTGTACAGCAGAAACCTCACGTACCTGCGATTTCTCAGTATTTGACACAGCCTCTAACACAGCGGCAAACTGCACCGACTTTCCCTCGCGGGTTATCATTGCCATGGGTATGCGTTCTAAAACCGTCTCGCCGGGGCCATCGGCGGTCAATACCTGTGTATTCGAATCAGACACCATCCACAAAGTCGTAGTGACATCTTCACCTACAAATTGCACCTGGAAACTTTGATCCGTAACACCTTTTTTAATGTGTTCAAGGTACTCAGCCCCTCTAAATTTGGCTTCGGTTGCATCCAATGACATGCCCTCCGCCATAACCTTAGAACCATAGTTATGATACATCCAATTAAAGCGGCGAGAGCGCTCTGCACCCATGTCATCCATAACGATCAAATATTCCGGCGTCAACACGAGCAAACGCTGGTGTGACACACCAGGATAGGCCTCTCCATCTCGTGCAACCACGGCGGCATACCGATCATTTTCAGCATACAAGACCAGTTCACAATCGCCCTCATCCCGAGCTTCTTCATCTACCAAAATTGTATTGTGACTGATCGTCGTTTTGTACCAATTGCGATGGATCGGCAACCGATAGGCCTGACTTTTGGCAATGCCACGGTCTACACCAAGCGCTTGTTCATAGCCATAGAGTTGAAA
>JABIFK010000724.1 GCA_018650745.1 Candidatus Latescibacterota bacterium
CTATCCAGCGTCATTTTGCCCATTGGACTGCTCGGGTCCAATGCCCGAAACATATCCCCACTGGAAAAATGATACATACCCGGAATTTGCTTTAACACATTACCCCATGTTCCCTTACCTGATCCTGGAGGGCCAAACATCAAAATGGTGCGATACGGCATGTCAACTCCCGAGATAGTTTTTTGACAGAATGTAACAAATTGAGTATATCATAGGCACGACACAGAATATAACAGAATCCCCTTCAGTCGTTAAGGAGAGACACAATGAATCTTGATCCGAAAAGCCTTCAAATTACCAAAACAGAAGACGGTCTAAAAGCTATTATCGACAACAAAGAACAGGAAATAGAACGACTTGCACGGGCGTTTCCGCGCACCAACCCAGACCAATTTGTGAGCCTGATGAATCCAGAGGGCCACGAAATTGGAATTATCGAAAACCCAGACCAACTCGATGAAACATCTCGTGAAATCGTTGCAACAGAACTCAAAGCCCTCTACTTCATCCCCACCATTCAAACTATTCGATCTGTTACGGCCAAAGGCACAGGCAGTGTATGGGAAGTAGACACAGATGATGGCCCACGCAGCTTTCGCATTATGGGACGCGATGCCCTTGATGGCAACGAAGCACCCAGCATTGAAATACACGATGAAAATGGCAAGCGTTTCAAAATTGAAAATTACTGGGAGCTAGAATCAGACAGTCGTGACCTGATATCAGATATCTTACCAGATAAAATTCTCAAGGCCCGGTATGCACGATCTAAAATGAGAATGAAAATGCGTTAAACACAAAAAATTGGCGCTGACTCAGAATAAGCCAGCGCCAAATAAGGGCAAATTTTATACTTTATTTATAACACATAGGTCTCTGTCTTTTGCACATCGGTCATATAATTGGCTTCGTCTTCTTTAATGATCGGATCTGTCAATTGAATGGCGCGCCGTTTGCCAATCAGCCCAGGCCGCCCCAAAAATTTGGGCCGATCTCCAACAAACACCACCGCATCCTGCTTCACCGTAGTTTCAAGCCGTAAAATATCACCTTCTTCTAAATTCAGCACTTCTCCCAAACTCACCCGAGCGCTGCCCAACATCACCTTAACCGGTGCAGCAATCCGGTCCAATTGCACAAGACGTTCTTCGCGGCCACTTTCTCGACGCCCACGCTCGCGACTGGCCCATGTTTGCACGTTCAAATAGGCCATAACCGGTTCAAGCGTAAAATAGGGATAACATAAATTGACCAAACCCGATGCGTGCTGTGAGTTCACTTCAAACGCAATCAACACCACCGTATCAGACGGTGCCGCAACTTGCATAAATTCTGGGTTGGTTTCCAATTCGGCGTCCGACACCTGAATTTTCAACAAAGCTTCCCAAGTGGCTTCCAAATCGGCCAAGGTGCGTGTAACGACCTTACTCATCACGGTGCGTTCAATACTTGTAAGCGGGCGTGCCTCTTGAGGAGGATTGCCGCCCGTGCCACCAAATTGGCGATCTATAAATGAATAGGCCACAGGCAAAGAAAAGTCGATAATAGCTGGCCCCCCCAAAGGCTCAATTGAAAATGTATAAGAGCATGAAGGGTTGGACAGCGACATAATAAACTCAGCATAGGTTGTCTGATCGACAAATGCAATGTCGCAGTCTACCACCGAACGCTGAATTGTCGAAAATGACGATGCCATCATACGCGACAAATTGGAGTGCAGGTTTTCAAGTGTTCGCTGCTGATCTTTTGATACCCGTTGCGGATGTTTGAAGTCATAGGTGATAATCGGCTTGTTGGCCGCGGCCTTCATTTCTGGGCCGCCCCCCAAAGATCCGAAGTCACCACCGCCCCCGGCCGCGTCTTCAGTACCCGTGGCAGTTAGCAGTGCATCAATTTCATCTTGCGAAAGAATATCTGGCATACGTATGATCCTCAATTGAGGTAAAAGAGATTGACCCAATAGTAATGGGTACACCAACGCCTGTCAAGACGTGTGGTCCCCAAAGGCAGCAAAAAATATAAGCCGTTTTCAGAACAGCCTTCTCGACAAATATCGGACAAAACGCCCCAAAAACAACCTATATTTTAGCAATTCTTATGCCATGCAGCCTTCCCAACTATTAACGCATACCCAAAAGCAACTCTGTCAGCATCTGATCCAAACGCTCATAACCCAGCCCCGGTTTGGCCATGGCATCAATATCAAACTTGGCACGTTTCAAAGATTGTGCTTTTTTCTTGCTGTATTTGCCCAAATGTTTTTCAAATTCTGGATTTTTACCTTCAATTTCCTTCAAAATTCCCTGAATTTCGGCATCTTCTGCAAAACGCGCAGTTTTTTCTTTAAAGATATTATACGTGCGCATACAGCCGTCTGCGAAATCCCAAACACCTTTTTCATCTTCTGTACGAAAAGCGTGGGCATCAAAATGACGGGGACCGTCATAACCTTGATCTTCTAATAAGCGTACCAACAAAAAGGCACTCTTGTAGTCTTCTGAACCAAAGCGAAAGTCTTGATCATAGCGTCCAAAACGCTGATCGTTTAAGTCGATATGGAAAAGTTTTCCGACTTCAATGGCTTGTGCCACACCGTGATGGAAATTCAGACCTGCCATATGCTCGTGTGCCAGCTCGGGGTTGACGCCCACCATTTCGGGAAAATCGAGTGTTTCAATAAAGGCCAAATAGTGCCCCGTTGTCGGAAAATACATATCGGCACGTGGCTCGTTGGGTTTGGCTTCCATTGCAAATCTGAGTTTATACTTTTGATCGCGCACATATCGGCACAAATAATTCAACCCTTCCCGATATCGCTTTAGCGCATCAATTGGGTCTTTGGCCACATTGCACTCGGCACCTTCACGGCCGCCCCAAAACACGTAAGTCTCAGCGCCTAATTCAACACCCAAATCAATCGCTTGCATAACTTTTTGCAACCCGTAAGCGCGCACTTTGGGGTCATTGGACGTAAAGCCGCCATCTTTAAAAACGGGGTGAGAAAATGTATTGGTGGTTGCCATAGGCACAATCATGCCATAATCTTTTAATGCTTTTTTGAATTCGCGCACAATCTTATTGCGCTGTTGCCGTGTTGCATCAATTGGCACCAAATCATTATCGTGCAAATTAATACCCCAAGCGCCCAATTCACTCAACTTCTTAACAATTCGTGTCGGCGGTATAGGCTTACGCGAGGGATCACCAAATGGATCCCGACCAACATTACCCACCGTCCATAAACCAAAAGAAAACTTATCTTCTTTTTTGCCCTTATACGCATCATCCATAACAACCACACCTCCGATAAATTGAACCCAAAATTAAAACACCCGAACCTCATACAAACAACATCTTTTCACTTTTTATTTTTATTCTTTTTCTGCGTTTGAAACCAAAATATAACACAAGCCCAACGCTGTCAACGAACAATTCAGGAGTAACCTCATGATCATCCGCGATCCAGTTCACGGAGACCTCAATTTCACAGACACCGAACGCCGAGTCATGGATACCCAAGCCATGCAACGCTTGCGTGGGGTGCGCCAAACAGGGTCAGCCAATCTGGTATACCCTGGCTGCGTACACACGCGCTTTGAGCATTCTCTCGGAACGTCGGCAATGTCCAAACGTATCATCTTTGCGCTGCGTGCAAACGGCGCAACCATCAGTGAAGAACAAGAGGCCATTGTCTCTTTGGCTGCATTGGTCCACGATGTTTCACACCTGCCTTATGGGCACACGTTTGAAGACGAGCGCAAACTCTTTCCCCGACACGACAGTGCCGGTCGCCTTGAGCACTTTTTAAAACACGGCGAGATTTCACTAGCGCTAGAAGCTTCTAGGCATCAACCAGCAGTTCTTGACTTGCTCACCAACAAACAATTCAGCCCACCGTGGATGCGTCAAATTGTCGCCAGTACAATTGATGCCGACCTGTTAGACTATTTACGGCGCGACGCTTATTTTGCTGGTTTGCGACAAGATTATGATGATCGCATTTTCAGCACATTTACCCTTGTAGACAACCAACTGGCTATTGATCTATCACGGCTTAGCACACGCACCGAAATTTTACATCTCCTGAGATTGCGCTATTTTCTTACCGAACGTGTCTATTACCACCACGCCAAAGTATCATCAGGAGCAATGATTGCCAAAGCCGTTGAGCTCGCAGTAGAAAAGGGGCTCGTTGAAAGCGATATATACCCCCTCACCGACGATACCCTCATCCATCACTTACTCACCTATAAAGATGCCCGCATTGATCGTCTTATTCACGGCTTCACCAATCGCAAATTACTCAAACGCGCCTATATGATTACAACGGCCAATGTGGGGCGTCGAGGCAGAGATGAGTTTATCGCCACCTACAATCGCTCCGTGGATGCCCGACAAAAAATAGAACGCGAAATTGCCGATGCCGTCACCCTGTCACCCGACCAAATCATACTCTATTGCCCAGACATATCATCCATCAAAGAAGCCAGTGTCAATATCTACACGCCCAAGGGGCTCAGCCAGCTCAACGCGCCCCCCGATAATCCGCCATTTGATGTTAAGGTTGTCGAAGATCAATACGAACGCTTGTGGAAACTCTACGTCTTCGCACCCGAAGGGTATAAAGAACGCGTTGGTAAAATTTGTGAACGTATTTTGGGTGAATCAAATGCTCTTAGGGTTGAATGAGCCTTGTAATTCTATCGAGTGCTCTCTTTACCAACGGGGCATCGCTGGCACTCTGGTTTATGAATTTGCGATAATGCATCAACGCCCGTTCACGATCACCCCGGCTTTCATACACCGTTCCCAACGAAAGATGCATTTGAATAAACCCAGGATGGTCTCGAAGGGCCAATTGGCCAAATTTCACAGCTTTATCAAATTGTCCCAAACGCCCATAGATCAAAACAAGATTATTCGATATACTGGGGGCGTTATCTCCTAACATAAGCAATCGTTCATAAACTTGCCCCGCATCACCAAAACGTTGAGCGCGCAAATATTGATCCCCCAATACCGGATAAATCTGCCGCAAACGAAGTGTGGCATCTCGCACATAATCGGGTTTGCCTTGCCAGTTCTCTAAGAAGATTTCAAAACGCTCAGATGCGGCCTCAATATCCCCTTGCAACAGTTGTACTCCCGCCATGCTAAAATGAGCGATGGACATATCTGGTGCGAGTGCCAAGGCTTGACCATAGGCTGATAAAGATTGATCCCACAAACCACGCTCAGCATAAATGAGCCCTAAATTATGATGCCCTTCAGCTGACAGATGCGTGCTGCTTTCATACATGTCTAAAGCCAGATCAACCTTGCCTTGCCGTTTATAAACGGCAGCCAAATTCGAAATCAAGATACCTGCACCATCACCAGAGAACGTCTCCAAACCTTTCGAATAAGCCTTTTCAGCTTTATCATCATCACCCAAACCATCAAACGCACGCCCCAAATTATTGTGCACTGCAGGCAGATAAGGTTGACATTGTAAGTAGGCTTGATAGACCTCTCTTGCCCCCTTAAAATCATCCAGAGCATATCGCCCCAATCCCTCAAGCAACAGTACGCGATGATCAAAAATGCCTTCTAAACGAGCTTTTTTGGCTGCATGGATTTGGTTTTTGTGTTGAAACAATTGTTTAAATTGAAGGGCACGTGAAAACTCAATATCAAACCGATATAAAGCCACACTCCATACACACCCCACAACGCCCACAGCCAAAACAAAACTCCCAACACCCATATTTCGCCAATCCGATTTGGCATTACCACACACACAACGTTGTCCTGCCAACCCTAAAGCCAACGACAAATAAAACACGGCAATGGGTTGTTCGCGCGCAAAACTAAAACAGCTGTGAACAAGCAATGCCAAAGCACCCAAACCAGCCAACACCACACCCCAATTTCGGTCCTTTGCACCTTGCCAAAATTGCATTGCAACATACACCACAAACCACAAATAAAACACCAAACCAACAGTTCCCAACTCAGCCCAGATCCACAAAAAGTCATTATGCGGTCGCTTTGGAGCAACCACTATCCCCATCATATCGCCTTGGTCATAACGCGGGTAATAAGCCGACCAATTGTGAAGCCCTACACCAAACAAAGGCGCATCAGCAACCATACGCAAAGTGTGGTACCACATTTTAAGCCGCCCCCGATCCCCCCCCTCTTCGGCCGAAAACTGCACCAATGCTCCAACAGTAGATTTTTTTTCATCTAACCGCGAAGGGCTTTTGTCTTGAAAACGAGGGGGCACAAATAAAGCCCCCAAGATGACGCAAAAAGGGACAACAAGTCTCACTTTATTTGAGAATAACCACTTTACAAGTATATCTCTTCCAACCACACGCCACACAACAAACAAACCACAAAAAACAGCTACCAGAACACCCACCCACGCACCCCGCGTGCGTGTAAAAATCAAAAAGACCATCATCGCAGTTACGGATACAATACCCAACCATCGATCCTTTTGATTCGGTTGCAAAAACAATCCCGCACTTAAAAACACACCGATAGCCAAATACATACCCGCAATATTGCGAAACCCCAACGTTGCACTGGGCCTTCCCCCCGATGGCAGCAGCAAAGACACACCCATATATTCTAAAATACCCAGCAACGCAACCACAGAACCAGCAATGGCAATTGCGCGATACACCCGTACACAATGGTCAACCAACAATGCTGCTCCGATACCAACAACACCGCCAAATACCTGCAACAGCAAGATTTCAACAGCGGCATCAACATTCAAGCTAGAAAACACGCGAACACTTGTATACACCAAAAATGCAACCCAAGGCAAAACAAATGGAACACGTTTCCAATTGATAGATTGCCAAGCAAACAACAAGGCTATTCCGATCCCCAACACCACGCCAACAAATACAAAAAATTTGGGCGTCGCTGCAATACGATATCCCTGAGTAAAAATTACCAGAGGCATCAACAACGCGCCCAAAATCAAAACCCACTCACCCATGTGTTTACCAAAGCGCTCGGACTCAAAAAACATCAATAAGCCCCTCTCCCCAATATCACTTTGGGAAAGGTCTTAAGCATAATTTTTAGATCAACCAATGGAGACCAATTTTCGATATAATAAAAGTCGAATCGCAACGTTTCATCAAAAGAAAGATCACTGCGCCCACTTATTTGTGCCAACCCCGTCATACCTGGCAAAACCTCAAATCGTTTCCGCTGCCACGTTTCATACAGATCCACCTCCGACGGCAAAGGCGGGCGTGGCCCAACCACACTCATTTCACCTTTAAACACATTGATCAGCTGAGGCAATTCATCAATGCTAAATTTTCGAATAACCCGCCCAACCTTTGTGCGTCGCGGGTCATTGCGCATTTTGAACAATGGACCTTGTGCTTCATTTAAAGCAGCCAAATCCGACTTGCGCGCATCCGCGTCTTGATACATAGACCTAAACTTGTAACACCGAAACACCGTCGACCCTTTTCCGATGCGGTCTTGGGCATATAAAACTTGGCCTTTTGACTCTAAGCGAATCAAAATTGCCGTGATGAACCAAACAGGGGCAGTCAACACCAATAGCACACTGCCAACCAACAAATCGATAGACCGTTTTAACAACCGACTGGAGCGTAAAAAGATACGTTCCTCAAGTGCAAAAATAGGAACACCCGCTACTTCGCGCACCTGAATGCGACTTGTAAGCACATGAAACAATGTTGGCACCATACTAAAAGGCGTGTGCGCTTCTTGGCAAATATTCATCAGTTTCATGATCCGTGAAGGGTCGGTATCTTGAGCAGCCAATATGACTTCATCGATCGCTTCGGTATGCAATGTCTCCCGAATCACCTCTTGATCATCTTCCATCAACAGACCTGTCGGCAAATATCCCAATTCGGGGTTGTCCCGCAACAAATCAAAAAAAGCGTGTCCAAATTCATCTTCTCCGACAATGACAACGTGCGTGAGTGCATGCCCTCCTCTACGAAAGCTTGCCAATATCATATCAAAAATGAGACGCCACAACGTCAAGAGCGTACACCCTGCGAGCCAAGACATGGCAATAACGATACGCGAATAGGTTTCCATAGCATCACCAGGCAAACGCCCACGAACGGCAAAGCCAATGGCAGCAGCAACCACATGAGCCAGTGTGACCGACTTAATGACAGCAAAGAAATCATCGATCCCAAAAAAAGGTTGTTGCAATCGGTAGAGCCCGGCAGAATACAACGTGGCAAAACTGACCAAGCCAATTAAGAAAGAAAAACGGACGTACGATGCCAAATCTGCGTTGGGTGGTTCAGGAAAAAAAGGAATGTGAAAGCGCAGCCAATATGCACCAACAAATCCCCCAGCAACGATGCAAACATCCATGACTGCCAGTGAGACCTTAAAGATCAGTTTGGGATCTATGCGCATCAATCAACGCCTCCAAATTAAGAAAACAAAAGCCTTTCTTCAAATCAGAAGAAAGGCTAACCATCAAACACTTACAAACAAAAAACAATATGTTTCAAAATTGAAAACCATGTTGTAGGCCATTTTTTTCAAGCCAGTTGTCCCACATCAAGAACGCTGCCCCAAGTGTTTTACGGCTCCAAACAAAGGCATTTTTTTTTGTGTTTCAATTTCTAAGCTTTTATGACAAGACGGGCAAACACTGGTCAAATTTTCGAGTTGATTGGCTTCAACCGGTGATTCAAAGAGTCGAAAAGGTACTTTATGGTGCACATCCAGTTGCCGTCCCAACTCCTCTTCCGTCACACCACACCCCTGACAGGTATAATCGTCACGCTTGCGTGCTCCCTGCGATTGGCTTTTCCAGTTGCCTCCCCGATATTCAGGGCGTCCATCCAAGACCAAGTGGAAAGGCTCATCAAACGTTTCCAAATCCCAATTTGACCGGCAGGTGGCGCTGCAAAA
>JABIFK010000344.1 GCA_018650745.1 Candidatus Latescibacterota bacterium
AACATCGTTTTGAGTTCTTTAACTTGACGGTCTCTGGCAGATAACGGTGCAAGAGCTGCTTTCTTAACGGCCTTCTTGGCTGACTTTCGTTTGCGCAAGGGGGCCTGTTTTTGGCCGGGTTCTGTCAATGTGAGGCGTTGTTTTAGTGGGTCGAGTAAACGGTCTGCCCATCCTTTGCGGCCGGGTTTTTTGCCCATTTGGTTTTCCTCTTGGCGCAAATGGTGTGCAACATTGGTTGATAACTGTCAATGGGGTTTATTTAAGTAATCGGCTTAAGAAGATATATCTTTATGTTTAATATAGGGATAAAACTATTACGTGCCAATGGTACAATTCATGCTATTTGTGTTCTATGGTATTCTTACTATGGAGATCAACATGCTAAAATCAACCGATACAAGCGCTTTGGATGCATTGGTTCCTGTTGTTGGGCAAGGTGCTCAGCGATGTTTGGGAACGATGCTTGTTTTTAAGCGGCAAGCGTCTTGGCAAACGGAACAACCTGATGTACGTCGTTCATTTGATTTGGATGAGCCGACAATATTAAAACGCTGGGAACGTCGTTTGGGTGGTCGTATTTACCAGGTTTATGAGTATTCACCTGAGGCAGGTTGGGAGTTTTTTGCGTTGCTCGAATTTGATGATTTGGAAGCTTGGCAAAATTTACAACAATATTTGGACACGTCTGGTTTTAGCACATACTATGCGTGGGATATTGTGGCCTTGGGACGTCGGATGGGGTGATGGGGGGGCGAATCAACGAATCAGCGAATCATAGACGAATCTAATGGAGGTGAAGTTTTAGAGGCGTTTGTGGGATAGAATAAAATTAAGAAGCCACGCGTTAAAGATTGCTTTCCGTCACCCCGGGATGGTCTTGATTGCCATTTATTTTGGCGCGTGGCTTTTTCGTGTACGCTTTTTAAGGGGTGTCTGTATTTGTGATGCCTGTTTTGAGAAATGCGATTTGACGCGGGAAAAACACGCCTCTGATGAGGCCTAAAATTTCCCAATTATCTAAATCAATTACAGTGACGGCAGGGCCGCCGGCAAACTGTGAGAATGAACCGATATAAGCGCGCGTGCCGTCGGGTGTGATGCCTAAAACGGTGGAATCGTCGGCCATGCGTAAGGTGCGTAAAATGAGATTGCTTTGGGCATCAATGGCTAAAAGCACACCATCTGCACTGACATAGAGGATTTGCCCGTCGGGTGAGAGTTCGGCACCAAAACTAAATTCTTGATCGATCTGAATGGCACCTACAATGAGGTCTGTGGGTGTGTCAATCACATTGATGACGCCGCGATTGAGGTTGGTCACATACGCGCGCAAACCATCGGCGGTAATTTCAACTTCGCCAGGAATGGCCCCAATGGGAATATGCTTAAATACGATTAAAGATCCCACATCTATGACGGCTATATTTTGATCTGTTTGGTTGGCCACATAAAGTTTGCGGCCATCGGGCGTGATGTTGATGTCGATGGGGCGGTTACCAACCAAAACGGAGTCGAGGGTGACGCCATTTACCACGTCGATAACCCGAATCATGTCGGCCACTTGATCGGTGACATAGGCTCGGGTTCCGTCGGGGCTTAAAACCGATTTACCACGCGATTCGACGGGTACACTAAAATCGATCATGTGCAATGGATTCAGTTTGAAAAAACCAAAGACTTCGGAGACATAGATTTCTTTTTGATCTGGTGAGACAAGAACCCCTCCTGGGCCACGAAAGGGCAAGTAGTCGATGACCAGGTGAGATTCTGAATCTAAAACCATCACTGAGCTGTCATCGGAATCGGCGATATAGATGTTGTATTTTTCTTTTGAAGAGGCTTGCGTTTGGGCTTGTGAGCTGCCATAATGAAGGCCAAACGATGCAAAGTCGGAGAGATTGGTGGCGCCGTTACCATCAAAGTCTGTGAGGGGATTGTAATTTTCTTCGCCCGATTGGGTGCCATAACTGCGCAAGAAGATGAGAAAATCACTAAAACCAACACTGCCATCGTTGTTGAGATCTGCAACCATGGGACCATTGGTCATATAATAGACAGAAGTTTCTGCACGAACGTCCCGCCCGGCCAGGACAAGCATGAGAAAAAGGAGTGCCACACAATAGCGTTTTCTCATAGAGACGTTTCCTTTTGGTGAAGTGGTGAGATACGGCAGAAAAGCAATGAAACGCAAGACGTAAAAAGAAAGTCAAAAACGATGTGTTTGTTCTCTTAGGTCTCGTTTTTTACGGGATATCAGTATTTGTAACGGTTTGTACTTGATTGCCGCCTGATGATTTGGCTTTGTAAAGGGCTTCGTTTAGATGACCAAAGAGGGTTTCAAGCCATTTTTTTTCATCTGTATTTTGTTGCGGTATCAATGAAACAATGCCTGTGCTTGCGGTAATTTTTGCAATGGTTTTACCACAAGTAAACGTATGGCTTCGAATACGTGCACGCAACATGTTGGCGCGTGCTTTGACATCTTCGAGGGGTGCACCGGGCATAACGATTGCAAAGTTTGACCCGTCGATATGACCCAATTTCAATTCTTCGGGTAAGATGGTTTTGAGAAATTCACCCAAGCCTTTTAGAACCTGGTCACCAGCAATGCGCCCATGGGCTTCGTTGATGGGGCCTAAGTTGTCAGCTGAAAGTAAAATAAAACCAATGGCTTTTTTGGTTTGGGCAACGCTTTTGACGGCTTGGGGCACCAAGGCCCGTAAGAACGATATTTTGTTGGGGAGCCCTGTTAGCGTATCGGTGCCTGCCAGTCGTGCCCATCGTTTGTTTTCCGAGCGGAGTCGTTCAACTTCCTGTCTTAATGTTTGATTCTCGTGCTGAAGGCTTTGTAGACGTTGTTCAAGGGTAGAATCGGCCATAAGTGCCTTTAGAAGCTGTTTTAAAATAGCTTCTTAGGTTTTAATGTATAAACGAGCACATCTTTACTTAAATGGTCTTAGGCGTATTTGGTTCCTGATATTTTGGTTTTAGTGCCCAACGGCTTGCAACAGTTTGTATAGGATGATGCCGCTTGCAACAGATACATTCAATGATATTTTTTGCCCACACATGGGCAGATGGACAATATGATCACAGGCGTCAAGCGTTTGGGGGCGAACGCCTTCTACTTCGTTTCCGACGACAACCGCAACAGGACTTTGATAGTCAAATGTTTGGAAATTCACACTGGTATCTGTTTTTTCAAGGGCAATGACTTGCACATTTTGTGCTTTGAGATATTGAATTGCGGTAAGCGTGTTTTGCTCGTAGAGATATGGCACGGTTTCATCGGCGCCTAATGCAACTCTATTGATTTCTTTGCGCGGTGGTTGACCTGTAAACCCTGTGAGATAAACACCTGATGCATTGACACCATCGGCAGATCGAAAGATGGCACCTACATTAAAAAGAGATCTTACATTTTCTACAATGATGTATATGGGGTTTGTGTGATCTCCTGAGAGTAAATGCATAGATATTCTTAGAGGGTTGTGTTTGATGTGTGTGATAGAGACAGAATGAGCCACCTTGGTTTTAACCACCAAGGTGGCTCATTCTGTATTGGAAAGTTTTTAAGATTCTGAGGTTTGGTCTTCTGGTTCTGATGTCTCAGATGCTTCTTCAGATACTTCTTCAGATACTTTTTCGGGTGTTGTTTCGTTTGTTTCAACGGCACCATTCATTTTGCTTCTGACACGCAATGCGGCTTCTTCGAGCCGGTTGCGTGTGCGGCGGCCTGATTCTGTGCCTAAGAAAACACCTATAACACCACCAACAACGATACCCATTAGGATGCCTGTCCAAAAAAAGTCACGACGTATTTGTACTTCGCGGTGCCACATGTGATCCTCCGTGTTTTATCTATGATCGCTTTGATTTTTAAAGTGTTCGTCTTTATTGAGCATCCCTTTGAGTACACGCGCTGCAGCTTCGGCATTTTTGCCTGTGAGATCAAATCGCTCGGCGTTTCGATCGGCGGCACTGCCTCCACTGGTGGCAGCGCTGGTGCCTTCATCTTGGCCCACTCCCATACCATCGACGGATTCGACAGATTCATTATTGATGCCCCCTTCGACATTTCCGGAGGCCTTGTTTCCCATTGATGGAAGTTTAATGCTTCCCCCTTTTTTGGTCCAAAAATTTACACCAAAAAGCACCAAAAGGAGTGCAACGATGATTGTGACGAGTTGTGTTAGTTCTTCGGTAAATGACATAAGTTCAATGTGGGAATAGGGTTTGGGTGGCTCGAAATGAAGCGATATTTATAATGTCGCTGATCTATTGGGTGAAGTCAAGAAAGAATAAGGAATGTAGAGATCACGGATGGGAGGTGAATCATTCTGTTTGTGACGATTGAAAAAACGGTTTTGCGGTGTTGAGGGCATCCCAAGTGGCTGGAAAACCGCCAAAGGCAGACATCTGTAAAATAACCTCTTCGAGCTCTTTTTGGGTAGCACCTGCGCCAAGGGCTCGTTGGATGTGGACACCGAGTTGATCTTGACGGCCCAATACGGTGAGGGCAGATACGGTGCATAAAAGGCGTGTTTTCAAGTCTAATCCATCTCTGGCATACAAATCTGCCATGACAAATTCCATGACAAAACGCTCAAAGTCGGGGTGGAGGTCCTTAAATTTATCGCAAATAGCATCTGCTTGATCTGAACCCACCATTTCGCGCATGAGGTTTAAGCCTTTTTCGTAGCGGTCGGACATTGTGGACTCCTTTGCAAGGCAATTAAAAGTAAAAATGAGAATCAAAAGTGGCAAACAAGTCTATTTAAATAAGAGCGGTGAAGGGTTTATCCTAAGTGGACGTCTTCGGTATCTCCGCCGACCCAAGCGGGGACTTTGCCGGGCGTAAGGGTTTTGCCGTCGGAGAGGTTTTCGACACGGTCTTTGAGTTGTTGGGCCAAACGTTTATGCCATTGACTGAGGGTTTGACTGTGATTGGGATCTTGTGAGAGGTCATGGCATTCGTTGGGGTCGGACTTAAGGTCGAAGAGTTGTTCATCGCCAGTAATGGGATTCCAGATGTATTTCCACTTTTGGTCGGTGAGGAATTGGTTGGCGTTTTCGGGGTGGTAACAAGGCGCATGTTCGCCATGATAATGGGTACGCCAATTGTCTTCTTCGCCGCGTAACAGAGGGAGGATGCTTTTGCCTTCGACGGTGTCGGGAATGGGGGCACCGGCAATATCGAGGAAGGTGGGCATGATGTCTTCCCAGCCGACGAGGTGGTCAATTTCGCGGTTTCTTTTGGCTTCGATACTGGGCGGTGCTTTGACGATGAAGGGGACACGTGCAGAGGCTTCATAGGCGTATGTTTTGCGCCAGAGGTTG
>JABIFK010000303.1 GCA_018650745.1 Candidatus Latescibacterota bacterium
ACAAGTCAAAGTGAACGAGCAATATGTCACCTGGATTGACGACTACAAAAGGCCATTCATAATGGGGTTCGTTTTCTGTTTTGGTATTGTAGTACTGCGTGCCGGGAATGACGCCGGTTGGCCCCAACTCGATTGGGGTTTCGTGTGGATAACAAATGGCCATGACGGTGCGCGGGCGATGGTGTCTGCGCCACGGGCGACTCCATCCTTTAAATTGCCGTGGAGAACCATCTTGATGAAAGCGACGGCCGTCTTGTTTGGCTTTGTTGAGGTGACAGTGACGATGGCAGTGCATCGTGTATGAATCACCTAATAAACTGGATAGGGCACCGACCATTGCTGGATGTTTGAAGATCTCGTGTAAACCTGGTGCGTCATGTAAAATATCATTGCCCGGATTGCCTTTGGCCATCGTTCGTTTTGCATCTTGTAAAATCTGTGCGTGCACTTTTGGCGCAACATCTGTTTTGACAATATAAAATCCACGTGCAATAAAGTGCAGCATGGCTTCATCATCTAATAGATAGGGTTTTATATCCACGGAACCATTTCCTTTAAAAGGCTTGCTTTTCGGATTGCTCAAACCTATTTTCGTTGGCGTTTAAATGCACAATGTGTTTGTGAGATAACATTCGTTAAACAAGTCTAAGGGGTTTTCATGAAGATTACGTCTATTACCTGCCAGATTTTGTCAACAGCCCAACAACAAGGTGCCACACGTTACGAAGATACGGCGGGATTAAAATTTCCGCAAACCACATCGGGCTCCGAGAATGTTTTTTCAGGCCGTGCTGATACGCGCCATATTTGTGTGTATCCATCTGATCGGTCTACCGCACTTATTCGTGTGCAGACGGATACGGGTTTGGAGGGCATTGGTGAGGCTCATGCGCCCGCTGCGCCGCGTGTTGTGCAGACGATTGTAGAAGATCTTTTGACGCCGATTTTGGTGGGGCAAGATGCGCGGTCTATTGATGTGTTGTGGGAGCGTATGTTTTCGGCTATGCGGTTGCGATCTCACACACAAGGGTTCACGCTTGAAGCGATTGCGGGTGTGGATATTGCTTTGTGGGATTTGCTGGGCAAACATTATGGTGAGCCGATTTGGCGGTTGCTGGGCGGGGCGTATCGTTTGAAGATGCCCGTTTATTCTTCGGGTACGCCGGGGCAGACGGTTGACGCACGGCGAGAAGGTGTACACAAGGTTTTGGATGAAGGATTTTCTGTGGTGAAGACGTCTTGTGGGCGCGGTTCATTTCGGGAACAGATGGAGTTGGTGCGTCAAATGTCTGATGCGGTGGCAGATCGCGGTCAATTGCTTGTAGATGCACACGGTGGATTTGACTTGAAAGATGCGATTCGATTTGCGCGGTTTTTGGAAGGATTGGACAATGTGGAATGGTTTGAAGATGCGTTGTTGCCTGAAGATCATGATGGGTATCGAGAACTTACTCTTTCGACGCCTTTGCGCATTGCTGTAGGTGAGACAGATTGCAACCGATATGTGGTGCGTGATCGCTTGCTGAATAAGGAGTGTGATTTGTTGTTGCCCGATGTGTGTCGAGCGGGTGGCATTTCTGAAACGCTGCGCATTGCTCAGTTGGCCGATGTGTTTGGGGTTTCTTGGGCTTCTCACGTGAGTACCAGTACAGCAGTTCATTTGATGGCGGGATTACATGTGGGTGCAGCAACCCCCAATTGTTTTATATCTGAATGTCCCAGTGGCTTTGCACACGGGCCTTTTGGGAATTGTTTATTAAAGGAGCCTTTGGTGTTTGAAAATGGACACATTACTTTGAACGAAAAGCCTGGGCTTGGCATTGAGCTTGATGAAGAAGCTGTTGCACAATTGGTTTTGTTATAAAAAGAAAAAGCACCGAAAAGTATCTTTTAAGTGTTCATTTTTAATTCGACTTGAACTATTCACTGAATTGCTGTAGATTTTTTGCATTCAGGAACTATGTAGGAAAGTATTCTACTTTGATGTGGGAGATTTCGTTATGCTTAAAATTTCATCCGCAAAAGCATTGTCTGATTATAAGATTTGGATTCAATATTCAGATGAGATTGAAGGTGAAGTTGATCTGTCTCACCTTGTCGGTAAAGGTGTATTTTCTATTTGGAAAGATATGGATGTGTTTCAAGATTTTCGAATAGAAAATGGTCGATCTCTCGCTTGGTCAAATGAAGTAGATTTGTGTGCAGATGCGCTTTATTTGGAGATTACTGGAAAGACACCGGAGGAGATTTTCTCAAAATTAAAAATGGAAGATGTAAATGCCTGAGATCTGTTGATTTTATGGAATCATTATCAAGATGTATATTAATGATCATCCACCGCCACATTTTCATGCAGAATACTCAGAGTATGAAGCAGTAATAAACATTGATACATTGGCTGTTGTCGCAGGAAATCTTCCTTCACGTGCATTGGGTTTGACTATCGAATGGGCATCATTACATCAAAATGATCTGAGAAATTTATGGGTAAAGGCTCGGAATCATGAATCGTTGGAAAAATTAGACCCTTTGAAGTAGAAATCAAATTATAATATCTAGCATAAGTAAGAAAAGCCCCGACAACATAAGTTGTCGGGGCTTTGGTGTGGATGGCCACTCGCTTTTACAGATCGACTTTCTTAAATTGTGGCAAGTGTTTTTTGTTTTTGCGGAACATTTCTTGCACCATTTTTTTGATCTCTGCCAGCGAGAGCTTGGCGGCTGTGAGCGGGTCGTGTGCAATGGCTTGGTAGATAAGGCGTGGGTCACCGGTGAGGCAGCCTTCTACGGCCATCATTTCAATTTGGGCGCTCAGGTTGGTGAGCATGGCGCACGATGCTGGAATGTTGCCTACACGAATGGGTTCGAGTTGGTTGCGTGTGACCAATACGGGAACTTCGACACATGAGCCGTGTGGCAAGTTGTCGATGAGTTTGTCGTTGGTGACGTTGCCATTAAATTTGAATGGCTCACCGCCAAGCCATGCATTGGCGATGTAAGCGGCATATTCGTGGCCGCGTTCGAGCGTAATGGCATTGTCGTCGTCGAGCCATTTATACACTTCCGTTTTCCAAGTCTTTTCGCGGTTTTGATATTGTTTGAGAATGTAGGCATATTCACCAGGATTCCAACCTGTGCCTGTTTTACAATATTTTTTGATGAGGTCTGGGCGCTTGCGGAACCACCAGTTGTATTCTGAGTTGTGACCTGAAGATTCGGTGACATAGTAATCCATTGCGAGAAACATTTCATTGCGCACGAGTTCGTGATTGTAGACGTCTTTGTCGGTGGCCATCAATTTGCGTAGGCGGGGATAAAGGTCGCGGCCTTTGTGTTTGAACTCGGTGAACCAGGCCATGTGGTTGATGCCTGCGCAAACGTAGTCGATGCTCTCGGGTTTGAGGCCCAACCAGTTGGCCATCATGGCAGAGGTGCCTTGTACGCTGTGGCACAGGCCGGTGAGGGTGATATCGGTTTCGCGTTGCATGGCATGACAGAGCATGGCCATGGGGTTGGTGTAGTTGAGCATGATGGCATTGGGGCACAGTTCTTCCATGTCGTGTGCAATGTCGAGCATGGTGGGGATGGTGCGCAAAGCGCGGAAGATGCCACTGGGGCCACGCGTGTCACCTACGTTGGTGTCGATGCCGTATTTTTTTGGAATGAGAATGTCGTGTTGCC
>JABIFK010000725.1 GCA_018650745.1 Candidatus Latescibacterota bacterium
CATATATAGGAATAGGAAACTGTGTGCGGTTGATAAACCAATGCCGCTGATCAAGAGTGTTGTGAGAAAGAGCAACCACTGTTTGTTGAACAGGAGTTGCTTGAGACCGTGTGAAAATGTTTGGCCAATGTGAACGTGTGTGATGGGTAGGCGTGTGGCAATGATAAAGCAGCCCAACATGAGGAGCGCGTATCCGTAGAAAGAGAAAGATAGTCCAAATGTTTCGGTGAGTTGCCCCAGGATGAGGGCGGTGATGCCCCAACCGAGGGCACCCCAAAGACGAACGCGTCCGTAACGGCTGCGGTTTTTACCTAATGCCTCGAGCACGGAATTGTCGACCAATGGCATAATGGGTGCCATAAAAAATGCGAAGGTTGCGACAATGGGAATGAGAGCGGTGAGTGTGGTGGTGATTGAGAGGACGAGTGCGGAAAGGATGACGCCTAAGATAGCAAGCAAGAGAAGTTGGCGATGGCGTTGCGTGGCATCGGCAATGCCACCCCAGAGTGAGGCGCTGAAGAGAGATGTGAAGGGTTTGATAGCGATGAGCCAACCAATTTCTTGGCCCGACAAACCGAGTTCACGGTAGTAGAGTACGAGGAAGGGGAAGAGTGATGCGCCTGCCGCGTAATAAAAGAAGTAGAAGGTTTTGGGCAGCAGCATTTTATTTGGTGTACTGCTCAAAGATGATTCGGTGTCGTCTTGGGTTTCAATCATAAATTTGTTTTAGGAGATCCAGAAATTATAGAGCGTGTTGTTTTGATCTTAGGGGTTTAGGTTGTTCACAAGGTGTGTGGATAAGTGCGGCTTTTCAACATTTTTGAGGATAACTTTTTGGCATTGGCACCGTACGACTCTTTTCTGTGTGGAATTAAACGCCCAATCCATTGCGTATGAATTCACGGCTGATCTTGGCACATTCGAGCGGTGTTCTGCCTTTGCTGGTGGGGTCTTCATGACCGTTTTGTTCTACCAAAACCCATCCTTCGTATTCTTTTTCTTTAATCAGGTCGAATACGGCTTCCCAGTCGCACAGACCATCACCGACTGGTGTGTTGAGATCGGTTTCTTCGTTCCAGTCTTTGAATTCGATGAAGTCGAGACGGTCCCAGTGTTTTCTCATGAAATGTGGGGCGCGTTCTGGATGAGGCAATTCGACAAAATCGCGCGTGGCATGGCCGGTGTCACACATGGCAAAGACTTTGTCTGGGGACGCGTGAGCGAGAACGGTTTCCATATTGGCAATGGTTTCTTGGGTACGCCCATTGTGGTAAGCTGTTTTGATGCCAAAGCTGAGTGAGATTTCGCCAATACGTTCCAATACGGGTGCCAGTTCTGGGTAATCATCGGCTGCTGTGCCTACGCCCCCTAAGCAGACCAAATGTTTGCAGTTGAGGTAAGCCATTGATTCACAAATTGTTTTAACAAGGTCAATGTCACAGGCACTGACAATGTCCATACTGGCAAGTTCGAGACCTTCATCTGCGAGTTGTTGGCCAAATTCTTTGGGGTTGGCCATTTGTTCTGCCCAGTGCGAATCGGCAAACCCGCTCACACCTTCGTAACCGGCTTCTTTAACTTCTTTTAAAAAGGGGATGAGACCGTCACCTTTGGGGTTTGCCCAATTGATGGTCATGGCGGCGAGTTTGATATTGAGTGGGGTCACGTGTTTCTCCTTATTCAAGGGTTTGATTGATATTTTTAATATAAGGGCATAAGAAAGCCCCGTCGAAAAATTTATCGACGGGGCTTTCTCGTTTGTAAAAGAGTGGTTCATTCCGCCTCTTCAACAACCGCACTCATAGATCCTTTGCACCATGGAATGAGTGGATCGGCACCCCAGCTGTGAATTTGTTGTTGAACCAGTTCGCATCGCTCGCGTGAACCCGTAAAGACAATTACGCGCCCTGCTGAATCTACTTCGGTGGCCATTCCGCGTGCTGTGTTTGGATGCACACCACAGACCTTGGACAGCATCTTAATGACATACTCATAGGTGTGGTCGTTGTCATTCAGTAAGACGGTGTTCCAAGGGGTGATGTGTAGGGTCTTCGTTTCATCTTCAATGGTAATTTCTGGCGTTGTAACTGTTGGGGGTATTTCAGGCACGAAAAAAGACCTCTGATCTAAAGGTTATAGGCTTGAATCGCTGTGTCGTGGAAGAGTGCTTTTTTGTCTGCATCTGTAAAATCTTCGACCCATTTGAAGAAGAGGCTGTAGAGTGTGTTCATGTTCACGCCTTGTATTCTGTCTACGGGATAGTTGCTGGCAAACATGCATCGGTTGCATCCAAATAGATCAATGACTTCTCGGACCATGTTCTTGATTTTGTTTTCTTTTGTTGCGTTTTGGTGATATCCGTGTTGGGCAAAAAAGAGCATGGAGAGTTTCATAGAGACATTGGGAAGTTCGGACAATGCTTTCATGCCGTTGTGCCAGAGTTGTTCTGTTGTGTCATCTGATCCGTCGGGTAATAGGCCGAGGTGGTTTACTATAATACGTGTTTCGGGATGTTTTTGAAAGACATTGACGGCATCTTGTATTTGATGCGGATTGCATTGTAAGTCGAAGGAGAAATTGTGTTTGCCGAGTAGGGCGATGCTTTCGCTGAAGATAGGATTGTGTAAGAAGTTGCCGTGTTCTACTTGGGGCCAGGTTAAATCGGGATTTTCGGGGTGGTGGTTGAGAATCATACGCACGCCACGAAATCGGCCTTCGGAGGCTTCGATGTGTTGTTGCAAGAGGTCTTCACTATAGGCAATGTCTTTGGCAAGGTTTACATGACCGACAATGGCGAATGGGTATTGCGATTCAGTTGGAGCGAGTTGGTTGCAAACCCAGGTGGTTTCTTCTACGGTGTCGAGTGGGAACCCGCCTTCCATTTGACCGACGACGGTTTCGACGTGTACGCCAGAAACGCGCTTTAGGGGTTCTGGCAAGGTGTCCATGTCTTGTGCATAATCTTCTGCCAAGTAGATGGGTAAGTTTGCTTGTACGGCGTCACCCAAATTAAGATTGAGGCGTTCTTTATTGTTCCAGAGATGAAAATGAGGATCGCATACAGGGATATTCATATTGAGACTCCATTGTGATCACGAGTGGTTGTGCGATGAGGTTCGCTTTGAATGTGTTGTGCTGTCTTTTTTGGTCATGGCCGTCACACCTTCTTAATACTCGACGATAGTTGCATTGTTGTCTGAGTGACTCATGCCTAATTTGATATGTATTTCTGAGCATGTGTTGTTGAAAAAACCGCCACCACTCGTACTGAATCCATCCGCATTGATCTTGTTGTTTTTTGCCACACAATATCCATTGGTAATGGTGTTGCCTTCTATGCGTATTGAATATTCATTTTGATAATTTGCATTTGTGTAGTAACCAATTCCGAGATAGATACCTGCTGTGCCATCATTATGCCATATGTTGATTTTGTTGTCTTTTATGACAACATTTTTTAAATGTTGTTGAATCTTGTCTGTCGAATAGGTATACAGTAGCACACCAGAGGTTTCCATCGTATTATTTGTTATGGTTAAATTTTGTCCATTGCGGGCTTTAACAGCACCTCCCGATCCATTCGCTGGCCATCCAGAAATTGTATTGTCGGTGATGGTTACACCATTGAAATCAAGTGCATAAATACCATGATCTTGGTGGGCCAGGGGTGCCCAGGTCGGGTGTTTTACGATGGTGTTGTTTCTGATAATGGTATTGGTGCCTCTTTCATTAAGTGCTGTGACAAAGAAACCGGTTACACTTGGATCACTGCCGCCCCAATTGTTGTATTCAATGATGTTATTTTCTGTGTATTTGTTATACACACCTCTGCCATCATTGCCTTCTCGGCGCAAAAAAGTGCAGTTCTTTATGGATGAATCTTTAATATAGAGGTAAACAATGTACCCATCATTTTGAGAGGATTTTTCATCTGTTCCGGGTGCTCGTTTTCCGTAGTCAAAAAGGCAATTATCAAAAACGATATTTTGAATGGCATAGTGCGTGGTTGGATCAAATTTCATTTTGATATTGTAGAAGGCAATGTTTTGAAAGGTGCAATGGCTGACATTTGTGGTTTCATAAACGATTTCAAATAATCTATCGCTTTGAGATGTGGCATCGAATATTGGCTTTGTTGATGATATCCCATTTAAAGTGACGCCTGGAACCATGTTTATCTTGCCGTCAATCGTATAGGTTCCCGATTCAATATTTACCGTGTCTCCAAAGCTTGCTTGAGAAATCACGTTGTTGATTTGTGTCAGGTTCATGCCAGGGGTGATTAACAATTCTGGTGACGATTGATTCGGGGGATGAGAAATACCACCTCCAGTACAGCGTACATTACCACTACCTAAATAGAAAAGACAAAATGAAAAAAGGAATGTTTTGAACATCTGTTTATCCTTAGAAGCTGTCTTAAAACCCGCCAGAATTATGCGAGTCTCTTCAACAACAGATTTATCATAGCAATGTGAATAAACGCCTCGCTGTTGCGAGTTCGGACTTCGTAATCCTTAGAAAGGCGTCGAAAATTGAACAACCAGGCAAAGGTTCGCTCAACCACCCAACGGCGAGGTAACACAGCGAAACCTGGCTCGGTTCGCTTAACCACTTCCAAGTCAATTTTGTGAGTCTGCTTCAAATTTGCAACCCAGGCTTTCAACGCATCGCCTCGATAACCGCCATCAACCCACAGCTTGCGTAGACGCCGATATCCATCAAGGAAATAGAGCACGAGCAGTCGCTTCAATCCGTCTTGATCCAGGCAATCAGCAGAGGACACACACACGCAAATGATCAGTCCTAAAGTATCCACTAACAGATGCCGTTTACGTCCATTGACCTTTTTGTTCGCGTCATAACCCTTTGTCTGACCTTGGGTTGCTGTCTTGACACTTTGAGAGTCTACACAGCCTGCTGAAGCGTGAGGCTTGCGGCCTTGACGTTGACGCTCTTTTTGTGCCAACGCACCTTGGACGCTTTGCCAAATGCCTTGTTTGCTCCAAGTGTTGAAATAGCCATAAACAGTTTTCCACTTACCAAACACTAAAGGCAGCATACGCCATTGACAGCCTGTCTTGGTCACATACAAAATACCATTGATAACAAGACGCAGGTCACAAGGCTTTCGACCAGGCCCCCCAGGACGCCATTTGGGTTTGGGAAGAAGCGGATGAATAAGTTGCCATTGCTTATCTGTCAAATCGGTGGGATATTGCTCGTGCGTATTCATCTGAGTCCTTTCGTTTCAGGTCGTTTCGGATAACCTGAATTTGGACTGATGAATACGCGTTTTCAACTCTTTTCTACTTCATCACATAGTTTTAAGGCTCACGTAAGTTTTGCGACGAGATACCCAGTAATGAAGGTCGCTTGTTGCCCGACGGCCGATGCCGTCGTGCACTTTCCGATGCCGAGTCCACTTGAGGTTTGGGAATGCGTGTCGGATTCTCTGTAAGTAGTGATTGGTTTCCACTGATTAGATACTCATGTAATGTGATAATCCACACCGAACTGAATCAATCCAAGCTTCTTTGCCACACGCCGAGATGAACTGTTTTCCCAAGATGTGCTATAGAAAGGCATTTTTCCAATTTTGGAGATGCCTGGAATGGTCAGTCTGCTTATGGAAAAATGGTCGAGACGGCTGCGTTAAATTCCTGCCATTGTTTCTCGGTAGCCCCGGTGTAAGGAGGCAAGAGCCTGAGCGGAAATTCGGGGGAGACAAA
>JABIFK010000726.1 GCA_018650745.1 Candidatus Latescibacterota bacterium
ATAAAACTGGAATCTGCCAAAACACGCCAAGGTGCGTTGGTGATGCGCAAAAGTACTGCGACATTGAGATCTGATATGCGCAACCGTACTGGCGTGATGGATTCTGAGGCGTTTTCTCGATATGATCAATTTTGTCAGGAAGTTGCCAATGAAGAAGTTGCGGCCGAAGTCTATGCCGAAGTTACGGGAGCAACCAATCCTGAGCTGGAAGAGGCTTTTGATAAATTGGAACAAAAGAAGAAGGTTGATGCAGAAATCGCAACGCTCAAATCGAAGACCAAGAAGCAATCATAGCGTAACATTGTTTGAACTGGAGGATTTATCATGTTGTCAAAATTATTCGGCATCTTGTTTCTGATTGTGGGCGGTATGATTGCGTTTGGTATCTTGGCCGCTTTGGTGGGCACGGTGATTGGTATTTTAATGTTTGTGCTTAAATTGGCCGTACCTGTATTGTTGGTTTATGTTGGATACCGTTTGGTGACACGCGATCGAAGTCCTGCGAGTTATTACTCATCGTAAGTTGCAATCAGCTAAATTGACTATTTACAATCCCGAGCGTATTTCACGCTCGGGATTTTTTTATGCACAACTGAGTTGACAGAGCTGTATTGTGGTGATATCATAGGCGCTTGTTATTTCTGGCTACTGGGAACATTTGGCTTTGTCAAATAATATAGGCAATAGCAACAGAGATAGTGAGGCGTTCGTATTCCATTGGTAGGATGGGCTACGGTGTGTTATTGGAGAAATAATGTTTGTTTTATGTCTAAGGGAGCGTTGAGATGTTTTGCCGTTTAGGTATGGTCATCCTTTGTCTGACTTTCCGAGTTTCGGCTTCCGAACTGTCCCCGTTAGATGTTGTGGGTGATTTGGGTTTAGAAGTTGATACGTATAGTTTTTTGAACGATGATGGATTATATGAAGAGATTGCTATTCATTTTCCTGCGAAGCATCTGACCTTTGTTCCCCAAGGCGACAGCTTGTTTGTGGCTCGGTATGCCCCTCGTCTCCAAATATTCGATGGTCAGGATAATCTCGTAAAGAAAATAGAAGGTTTGCGACAATATACTCTGCCTTCAGATATTTCAGTTGATGATCATTTTGTTGATGATATCACGCGGTTTCAATTGGCGCCTGGAGATTATCGTGCCATTTTGGTGGTTGAGGCTGTAGACAATGCACGTGTGGGGCGAACAACCTTTTCATTTCAGGTACCAGCGCACAAAACCGGGCAGCTTTTTCTAAGCGATGTGATGTTTTTTCGTGAAAAACAAATGCTCGATCCCAATTTAGAAATGCATTCATTTGAAAAAAACGGAGAAATTTTGCTCCCCGCTCCTATGCGAGCGTTTGATGCAAATGGGTCTCTCGGTTTTTATGTGAGCCTTTCCGAAATTGGGCAGCTCGCCCATCTGCTAACGGTTCAAGTTCTGGATAGGTTTGGTCATACCGTATATTTCGATGAACGTAAGTTTCCAACATACCGTGAAAAAGCATATTTTACCGAGAACATTTCCCTGCGTGGATTAATTCCTGGAGGTTATACACTTCAAGTTCAAGCACAAGCAGATAATCAAGTTGTGACAACAGAACGTCGTTTTCGAATTCTGGGTCAGCCCGTATCTCATTCCGGTACATTTACTGAACAGCGGCAAAAACTCATGCAGCAAGTTTTGGAACGTTATTCGGGAGCGGAAATCGCAGCACAGTACGAAAAGCTTTCGGTAAACGCGCGTGCTGAATTTGCCTATGGCCATTGGTTGGTGCGTCAACCCTATTTTGCCCGTGCTTATGTTGGCCCCGTAACTGGGTTGGGGCAATATGAGATGCCTCTTTCTATTTTTCGTGCCTTAGGGCATAGTGGCACACTTAAAAAACGAGTCGATAAAACTTTTGCTAAGCGTGTCTCTCTTCCCGACACCTTACAAATTCGCGAAGCCCGCGAGATGCTAAAGGTGTTTTTAGGTGCGGATGACGCTTATGCTGCTGTTGCGAATGCTGTGTTGTTTTTGGAAGGTGGATTCCTTGCCGATGGAGATGATCGTGCCCAACAAGTTTGCAAAAACAATCCAGATTTATCTTATGCATTTCAGGTATTGGGTTTGGCAAAGATTGGGCGCAAAGATTGGAATGGCGCTATCCGACATTTTGAACGGGCAAAAGAACTTGCGCCCAATTGGAAGTCTGGAACGCTGAACAAGGCTTTGGTGCATTTTTTATCGGGAAAAGGAGGAGATGAGGAAGCCTTTGTTTTGCTCCGCGAAGCGGCCCAACAAGATTCTATGCATCCTTGGTTGCATTATATGATCGGGCGTATTTATGAACGCCAAGATTCGTTAAAGGAGAGTGCCAAAGCTTATTTGCACCAAGTTTTGGTGAACCCACTTTATGGAAGAGCACATTTTGATCGTGGGCGAATTTTATTTAAACAAGGCCATATCGACTCGGCCACTGTGATTTGGCGAGCATTGCTCGAAGATCGGCCTGATTTTCGGGATATCTGTATTTCACCACTTCTAGAGGCGTATCTCAACACAAGTGAGACGGGCAAAGCACAAGCGTTAATCGCCGAAGAATTGCGCACGCTCAGTGAAGAAGCACGGGCACGGGTGGAAGACGTTTCGCTTGTTGCAAGTCCAGAAGAATGGACAGCTTATGAAGCTTTGTCAGTAGAAGATCGCCCGCGCTTTGTTCGGGCATTTTGGCAAAAGCGCGATCCCACACCTGCCACACCGGGCAATGAACGTTTGGTTGAGCATTATCGTCGTGTGGTGCATGCTTTGCGTAATTTCTCTCGAGACGGAGATGCTTGGGATCGGCGCGGCGATATCTATATTCGTTATGGTGAACCTGCGCATGTGAGCAAACGCGGTGATGTTCGATATGAGACAGATCAACAAGTTGTGCGCGTTAAAGAACGCTTGCTCAATATGTTGTCACCTGAGGCCAAGCAAGAAATTGTTGCCAGAGCGACTCGGTTGCGAACCTCAACGCGTGATGTTGAAATTGAATCTGAAGGTGCAGAGGCCGTTGAGGTTCATGACTTTGAGTCGATTGATTTTGAGATGAACCCCAATCGTGTGTTCTTTGCATCGGGAAGTGACGATGTGAATACTTATATACGGGGCAAGGAGCTTTTTGGGCGAGACCGTGTGGGGATGAGTGATAAAACCATTCGCGGGTTGCCGCTTTATCCAGTCAATGGGAGTGAGCCTTGGGAATATTGGATCTACCCTGATGTG
>JABIFK010000728.1 GCA_018650745.1 Candidatus Latescibacterota bacterium
TGGACCCACCTGTGCGTGTTGAACGCAACGAAACAGCCTGCATGGCCGTCTTGCACATGCCCCCAGCACACCCATTTGTACATCTGGCCCGACAAACTGCCTTTGATTGTGGCTTTGATCCAATCATTTTATTCGCCGAAGACGGTTACGTCGGCGGTGACACCATATGCCTTTCACCCTTAGGTGCTTGGGGGATCGATTTTTGCTCTACCAGCCGATATGCACACACACAAAACGAACACATTCGCATAGAAGACCTCATCAACCAAACCAACTGGATGCTTGCCACAGTTGAACAGGTGCTGACATTTGATCCTTCATTATTAGACCTCAGATCTATTTATGGCGATGAACCAATTGGTGCCCTTACTGGTGTTCGCAAACAGGTCCCCCTCACACCCGACCTGCTGGCCGAAAAAAGGAAACTGGCACAAAGCCTATCACATCGTTCAGGCCCACAGCAAGTGCCCGCATTGGTGCACCTCTCTGCCATTGCGCCTCGCATTGGTGACCCTGACCTTTTGAAAGACGTTGTACAAGCCTATATCCAATGCATTCGCTTAGACCAGGTCCCCCAAGTCTTGCGCGGCCTCACTTTGGCACTCTCTCACTTAGCCACCAATTTAGCCGATGTACGTCCCTTAGAACCCCTCATAGATACAGCACACCTCATCATTGAACGTGGTGGAAACGACCAAGCCCGTATCAATGCGCTTAATTTCTTAACAGAACTGTTTCAAAAGTCACGCAGGGTGGCCATTAAAAACCGTCTGCTGCGTATCTTCATTCTCAGCTTACAAAGCCATTCTCAAAATACCATCCACACCACCCGACAGTTTCTACGTGCCAACCTCGACAATGCCATTCACGCCCTCACCGTTGCATTTTGCAATCGCAACCGCACCACCTGGGATCGGCACCAAATTGGCAATCGCATTGTTGACAAAAACACCCGGTCACAGCAAACAGAAATACACTGGACAACCATTCGCCAGAATATTTTGCAATTGCTCTTAGAAGAAGATCGCATCTTGCCCGAAATGCTCGAATGGATCTTTACACACGACAGCGCCGCAACACAAAAAATTGCAGTGGGTTTTATTGACCCATCCAAAACCTCACAAATTGCAACGCGTATTTTGCACAACCTCAAAAGTCGACAACCCGGCGTTCAAGAAACTGCCGTTCATTTTGCTGGCAGTCACCAAATGGTACAAGCCATCACACCTTTGGTAGACCTCTTGCTCACGCCCTACATCTGTAGAAATCGCAGCTTAGTCGAATGGGCACTCAACAGTATTGGTACGCCAGCCATAGAAGAAGTGATCACACGCTTGGGCAACGATGTTGAATTTGCACCCTTCGTGCGCCGTTTATTCAACAATCACGATCAATCAACCGAAGCAGAATTTGGTCAACTCCCAAACAATCTGCAAACAATCTATGGCCCAACATTCAGCATCACCGACCCCTCTCAACTGCTCTTGCTGGGCCATTATCTCAGCATACCTCACTTGGGTCATCTGGAAACACTCTCCCACTGGGACAAACGACGCGCTATTATTTTTTATAATCACATTACCAATCAATATCCCCACATCCACGACTTAGAAAAACTGGCAGACCTACTCGAAGATGCCGATGACCAAACACGCGGCCACTTTGCACAGATGGCCATGCAGAAGAACATTTTCGAAGACCCTGATTTTCTGAATTTGGTCTCGCACGAAAATGCACGATTTCTCGAGCACCTCGTATGGCTTGAAAAACAGATCCCAATCGCCAGCATTTTGGCACGTTTGCGCGAATACACACACGGTGCCCAACTTGACATGAACAATCCGCGCGATGTGGAAGTGTATTATCTCTACTTGCTCAAACAAAGCCCCAAAATGCCTGATCGTACACGCTACCTCAAACATATTCAAGAAGCGCGCAACTTGCTCTTTCCCCCACTTAAACCCTATTGCAAAGCCTTTACCATTGCAGGAGACCGCATTGAAGAAGTGGGCACAGTAGATCGCGAGCGCATACGCACACTCATAGACAGCCTGCCTAATCGAGAAAACAGAGAAGATCGCCTACGCGACTTGCTCAACGCCAAGCACTTGGCCAAACGAGAACGCCAACGCCTCATCAATGGGTTGGCCGAAGCATTTGACATTGATGTGATGCCCTTTAACACAATTGAAGATCGTATTGGCGCAGTTCTAAGTGACATTGACTTTGAATTTGATGCCGCATATCGTCCCGTGCCGCAAGTCGTATTTCCCACACTCATGCGCATTCGTATGAAGCACCGCAACGACAAGATCATTCCGCTGCTCGCCGATTATGCCATCGAATACGCGTTGGTCAACCACCCCGAAATTCGCGACGCATTTGACACGGGTGAAACCGATCTCTTACTTGACAATCTCAATGACCTGCTCACAGACCGCGTCTATGAATCTGAGCGCGAGCTTTCAGAAGATGTCTTTCCCGAACTCAAAGACAAACACATGAAATCTTTGGCACAATTCTACACCAGCCAATGGAA
>JABIFK010000730.1 GCA_018650745.1 Candidatus Latescibacterota bacterium
ACGTTTGTTGGGACACGGGCATACGTGCTTTTGGTAGCTTGTGGCGCTTAGAATACAGCCTTGCACTCACCCAAGGCGCACTCTCAGACCCCGTCATTAACGGCAACGATACCAACAGCGGCAAACAAATCGTCTCACGCATCGGCCTCATCCCCGCTACGGGGTTGTTTATTGGATCGTCATATGCACGCGGTGCATATTTAAACAGAATCGTCGCCACAGCCTTACCTGTAGGACAAACACCTGAAGACTATGTACAAGAAGTCATCGGGTTCGATCTCAATTACGAAGTGCGCCACCTCAAACTTGTTGCCGAAGTCCTGTTTAATACATGGGAAATACCCAACATTGTAGACAATCAAAACAATCCAAAAAGCCTCGCTGTCTTAGGGTGGTATGCAGAAGCCCGATACGCCTTTTTGCCCGGTTTCTACGGTGCCGTGCGCGTAGACCAACTTAAATTTGAAAAAATCGAAAACAGTGCGGGCCAATCCCTCACCTGGGATGATGACATCTGGCGCTTGGAAGGCGGCATTGGGTATCAATTTTGGGAAGGCGTGTTGGGCAAACTCATCGTGCAAGACGTTCACAAAAAGCGCACGCCCAGAACCACGTTTGGTGCCGCGCAACTTTCTTTGTCCTTTTAAGTTTAAGTATAGATGTACACATTTCCGAATCGGACCTGATTTCAGAGTTTTCCCGAAAGCATTTTCAATGCCCAACCAACTTATACCCATTCTCCTATTCCTTCTATGTGCTCTCAGTGTTCCCGACACCGAATCTGCCACCCTAATGGGCACCGTGCAGCTTCAACAAACAGAAAAACCTGCTCGCCCCAAGCGTTATTACATGGGCCCTTATCGCTCAAGTCACCACTCTGTCAAAACGCCAGAAGGCCCCCAAAATACCGTCATCTATTTAAAAGGTGAATTGCCTCTTCCAAACTCAGGCAAAAAAAGCACCGTTGAAATGAGGCAAAAAGACGAAATGTTCATCCCCTACGTGCTGCCCATTCAAGCTGGCACGTCCGTTAGCTTTCCAAACGAGGATAATTATTACCACAATGTTTTTTCGGTGATGTCAGGAGAACGTTTTGACCTTGGCCGGTACGCCAAAGGCAAAACCACCCACCAAACCTTTGACAAACCTGGCGTGGTGGTCGTTCGCTGCGAGATCCATCCGGGCATGAAAGCCTATATCCACATTCTCGACACGCCTCTTTTTACAGTACCGTCAAAAGAAGGCACGTACACATTGTCCAACATCCCACCAGGCACCTACCAACTCTTTGCTTGGCATCCCGATCACGGTACTCGATCTCAGTCCATAACCCTTATCGATACCCAAACCACCACCGCCAACTTTTCCTTCTAATCCTATGATGCAACACCTTAAAAGCCTCCGCGGCAAACTCCTTGTATTTGCGTTTGGCATTATCACCGCCATCACGGGGCTTTCGCTTGTGGTATTGCAAGCATTTGTATCAGATCATGTCGAATCGCAAATTGAAAAAGACTTGGAACGCACCCAACTGGTCTTTGAGTCTTTTATGATGGCTCGCACAGATTGGCTGCAAGCCCAGTGTGAAGTCGTTGCCGAAGACCCCCGTTTTACGGCCCCCTTAGACATCATCAATCCCGAATTTGACTACCAAGCCAGAACCGTCTTGCGCGAAGCCCGAAAATTCCAGCGCATTATTGGCAGCGACCTCTTCATGGTCACCAACCACCAAGGGCGTGTACTGGCCCGCTTGACCATTCTCCCTCTCCCACAACAGGCCGACAACGCACTTTTGAGACATCTCTCAACGCATCCCTCCGAACTTCAATCCTGGGAATATGAAGGCCATACCTATCACACGCTTCCATTTGCGCTGCCCAACAACCAGCAACTCTTAATGGGATTTGACACCCCCAATATCTCATCAGAAGAAATTCAATTGGGGCTGCAAAGTATGTTGCAGGAAAGCAACATGCGATTGCTCAACCTCAATGCGCTTACACGACAACTGATGGAAACCTTTGACAGCGATTTGGTTGCCGTCATCAACACACAAGGCCAAATCCAAGAAGCCCTCATTCGCAAAACAAGTTACGGAGCAGACCTTTCTCAATCGCCCAAAATCAAAATGGCACTCGGCGGCACGGCCAACACCGGCCTGCAAACAGATCGCGACCAAATTGCCCAATTTGTAATTATGCCAGTATGGGTCGGCAACCGTGTTATTGGCACGCTCAGTGTGGGGTTTGGCATTGATGATTGGTTGGCCAGCAATCTCAATCACATGACCGATAGTGAAGTCTCATTTGGTCTCAACAACCACATCATTGCCTCAACATGGCCGCCAAACATCCGTGAAGCGCTCAATGCACAATTGGCGCAACGTGAAACAACATCTCATGAAAACACATTTAGAACCCATCTAAACAACGAAGAATACGTCTCCATCCAAAAACCATTGACAGATTTAGACGGCAATGCAAAAGGATTCTATCTGCTCCAATTTTCATATGATAAAGCCATAGAATTTCTCATCACCATAGAAAAGCTCTTGGCCATCTTGGGTGTGAGCGTCTTGGTATTGACAATGGTCATCAGTTTTGTTGGGTTTCGCAAAATCACGGACCCTTTACGCGCATTGGTAGACGGCACCAAAAAGATCGCCGATGGACACCTCGAAACACAAATCACCCCAACCACACAAGATGAAATTGGCGAACTCGCACAATCCTTTAACGAAATGACATACGCCCTCAAAGACTCTTTGGACGCTTTATCTAAATCAGAACGCCGATACCGCGATTTATTCGACAACGCCCAAGATATCGTCTATACAACCGATATAGACATGCAATTTACCTCCCTCAACAAAGCCGCGCAGACTCTCCTGGGAAAAACAGAAGCCGAATTGATTGGCACCTCAATATACGACCTGATGCCCACCGAAGAAGCCAAACGCGTCAAATTTGAAGAACATCTCATTATTGCCGGAACGGTACGCCCCACAGTGGAATTCGCACTGCAATGCAAAGGCGAAAAAAGACAAATGGAAGTGGTCTCCCGATGGATGATATCTGCCGAGAACAAACCCATTGGTGTACACGGCATTGGCCGCGATGTGCAAGAACGCAAAGAACGAGACGCCGCCGAACAACACTTCCGTGAACAACTCCACCAAGCCGAAAAATTGCGCGTATTAGGTGAAATGGCGGCCGGTGTGGCGCACAATTTCAACAACCTGCTCACCAGTGTTTTGGGTTATGCGGAACTCATGACCTTAAATAAACAACTACCTGAAAACGTGCGCAGCAATGCCGAAAAAATTGTCGATTCTGGAAGACGGTGCTCAGACATCGTACGCCGCATTCAAACCTTTGGACGCCCCATTGATCTCACCGAAATCATACCAATGGATCTCAACACCATCATCCAAGAAACCATAGACATCACGCAACCTCGGTGGAAAACACGCCCAGAGCGCGAAGGTATTGCCATTGAAATCAAAACCGAATTCGAAACCTTGCCCTTTGTCCGCAGTACAGCATCCGCTTGGGAAGAAGTCATTTCCAATCTGATATTCAATGCCGTAGATGCCATGCCTTTGGGCGGCACGATTACCCTTTCTACCCAGAGCAAGAACGAAGAAGTCATTCTCACAGTGCGCGACAACGGCACGGGAATGGACGCAGAAATCAAAGCACGCGTCTTCGAACCTTTCTTTTCTACCAAAGATGCCGACCGTGGCACGGGTTTGGGGTTGAGCACCGTTTGGGCACTGGTTCAAAACTTGGGTGGGCGTGTCGAACTTAAAAGCGAATGGGGTGAAGGTACCGAATTTACCATTTACATTCCCACAAGCGCAGGTAACTTACCAACAGAAGATGAGACAATAGAGCTCGCCAGCGACCTCCAAATTTTGCTCATCGATGAAGACACAGCGGTAAGAGACTTTCTTCCCCAATTATTGCAATCACATCGGGTAGATACCGAATCAAACAGCACATCGGCAATGAACACAATGGAAACCAAAAACTACGACGTAATCATCACAGACTGGACCATGTCCGGCACCTCAGGTCTTGATATGATTGAACACGTCAAACATAAATCGCCCCAAACCGTCACGGTTCTCATGACCGGCTGGGAAATCAAAAATTCCATTGTCGAAAACCACCCCGACATCGACCTCACCTTGAGCAAACCCTTCGATCAAAACAGTCTCAACCAAGTGTTATCCAAAGCGCATCAAATCCGTCAAAAGAGCCTGGAGCCCAATCAGGTTTCATAAAAAAGAAAAAGTAGAAACGCATACAAAAAACCGCCTCAAGTCATTCACTTGAGGCGGTTTCCAATTTCATGTGTATGATGCCTATCAATAAAAGCCAGAGACCTACCACGTACCAGAGCTACAAGAACGGGTGCTACTGTCGCGCTTTAGGCCGTTTGTTCTGCTCTGATCAGGCGTAAACGGCATCTCTCGCAACCGCACATCCACCGCATCAAAAACCGCATTGGCAATGGCCGCAGGTGTCGGCCCTTCGGTCGCCTCTCCACTGCCCAAGCTTGGGAAACCTGGGCGATCAATTAACACCGTCTCCACTTCTGGCCCATCGGGAAACTTCAATATCGGATATGTCTCCCAATCTCGACTCGTTACGTTCTCTCGATCAAACCGCACAGCCTCTTTCATTGCCCAACTTGCCGCCTGAACAACCCCACCCTCTAGCTGATTCTTCAACCCATCGGGGTTCACGACTTGCCCCGCATCTGCCGCAATCGCCACCCGTTCCAAATCAATCTGCCCCGTTTTTAAATCCACACACACATCAAAAACCACCGCCACATAACATTTCTCATTTTTATGCAGAATGGGTCGTGCGTTTCGCTAAAGATATGGGAACTCAGAGTGACGCTCTATATTTTACACAAATAATTCAGGTCAGTTGCTTACCTCACCACGACCAAAACAAACCGGTTCCTTTACTTGGCTCCTTTTCTGGGTAACAATAACGCAACACTCGCGCTAACCCAGAGCAAAACCGCAGCATAAACATAACACAGTTCCAAGCGATAGAGCTCAGCCAACCAGCCACCAATTAAGGGTGAAATAAAGCCCAACCCATGGCAAGTGTATATAAACCCTACGGAAGAAGCCATGGCTGCCGGATCACTCCGATCGGCAGCTGCCGTTAAAATAATGGGGCTAATGGGAATCGTCGCACCCAATATGGCAATGATTGGAATAAAGCTAAATTGCCACGGCGTAAAGGCAACGCAGAGAGTCAACGCACCTGACAATACCATCGGAGTCGTCAATGCGGTTCGCGCACCCCACCGATTGTACAAATATCCCATCATGGGCTTGGCGAAAACACCGGCCAAATAATACAGTGAAATTGCCCCTCCAATAGCCGTCGTACTGAGCGCAAAACGGTCAAAAGCCAAGAGAGACAAAAACCCTGTCACCACCCCTGTCCCCATGCCGGCCAAAGCATATACCATTGCCAATATAACCACATCACGGTTCTTAAAGATTAAGCGACTTAATGATTGCATTTGCAACCACAACTGGTGCGTTATCGATTTTTCTGTATCTCTTGATTCTGTTGATACAGGGGCGTTTTGAAACCGAAACCAAAGCAAAGGGAGCAATATAAGTGTGGGCAACACACACAATGCAATCGCCGACCGCCAACCAACAGCCACGGCAAACAAAGACAACACAACCGGCATCACGCTTGCGCCTGCATTGCCCATCATACTATACGCCGAGACCGCGTAAGATCGGCGGTCAGAGAAACGCTCCGTCGTAAGGGCTGTGCCACTCGGATGAAAGGTGGCATTCCCCGCGCCAGCAAAGAACGTACACAGCGATACCATAACAAAGCTCGATGCCCATTGCATGGCAAAAAAAGCAATCGCCGCAACGCTCATACCCAATATGAGTATTTCTTTTTTACGGCCACTAAAATCTGCCAACAAAGAAAGGGGATAGAGAAACAGAAAAGTGGTAACACTAAAAATACTCAGTAATGTACCCGCTTGAAAAGTGGTCAACCCCAAGTCCAATACCACCAAAACCAAAATCGGTTTCAGCAAACCAGAGAAGCCATCACTTAAGCCATGCGTTGAACCAATAACACCTAAATCGAAATAATCCTGGGTGCGCCAAATGGGCTTCTTTGTTAAAGGCTGATTTTCCATCTGTATCCTATAAATTGAGATCGACAAAAAGCGAATCGAAAAGGTCTTTCTTTAACAAAGATCAAGTAGCGATCTGACCCTATACATTCTCAATATCTTTAGATGATGACATGAAATAGAAGAACTACTTTTTCTTATCGGGCGTTTTATCTCTGTAATACTGCTTGTCCAATAAATTGGCCACCTTCATACGGAGTTGGTTCAATCGCGACGCTGCATCTTTCAAAACACGCTTCAAGCTTGGCTCAGGGTCAATAACCATAATGCATCCTTAGGCACCAAGATATTATCTCAAGCCAAATATTTTTTCTCAATAAGAAGAGGTGCATCCATTATAATGTAGTAAAGAAACAAGAAGTATGAGAGACTCTGCCCATTTTTTTTAATAAAAGGAAACACATGCATTCTCGAAGTAGAAAATTTCTTTCGTATTACAGGCCCTATTTAAAACTGCTTGCCGCAGATTTGGCCTGTGCCGTTGTCGTATCAGCCATCACACTCATATTACCCTTATGTGCAAGACACATCACCAAAACCATCTTGGCACAAGGGGCACCCAATGCATTAGACCAGATCTACACAGTGGGCGTATTTATGCTCGCATTGATCGTCGTTCATGCGCTGTGTAGCATGTTCATTTCGTATCAAGGACATATGATGGGTGCCTGGATGGAAAGCGATATGCGCACCGAAGTCTTTGATCACTATCAAAACCTATCCTTTGGGTTTTACGACGAACAAAAAACCGGTCAACTCATGAATAGAATGACAAACGACACCTTCTGGCTTGGCGAGTTGTGTCACCACGGCCCGGAAGACATTGTGATCACATCTATCAAGTTTTTCGGCACCTTTCTCATCCTCCTAACCATCAACGTGCCCCTCACGCTCATCGTCTTCGCTTTTTTGCCATTTATGACTGCTTATGCATTTTACTTCAACAAAAAAATGAACATCGCGCTCAGAAAAAGCAAAGACAGAATCGGTGATATCAACGCCCAAGTTGAAGACACGCTCGCAGGCATTCGGGTGGTGAAGTCATTTACCAATGCAGACCTTGAAAAAAATAAATTCGCTTTTGAAAACGACCGTTTTGTCAAAGCCAGAAGAGAAGGCTATCGGAGCGAGGCTTATTTTCATGACGGCGTGGTTGCATTTACGCACATCTTCACAATTATCGTCGTCGTATTTGGCGGTGCCAGCATTGTAAACGCCAACCTCGACCTCGCCGATTTGGTAACGTACCTCTTGTACATAGGTCTACTTGTTGAGCCCATCCGAACCGCACTCAATTTTGCACGACTCTATCAAGAAGGTATTACAGGATTTGACAGAATTATGGAAGTGCTTGAAGTGGAGCCAGACATTCAAGATCCAGACACTGCAATAGAACTCACGGGTGTCCAGGGAAATGTCGCATTTGAGCAAGTAACATTCAAGTATCAAGAAAACCAAGACACAGTACTTGAGAATCTATCTTTAGATATTAAAGCGGGAGAATTTGTTGCTTTGGTAGGGTCTTCGGGCGTGGGTAAATCGACATTGTGCGCACTCATCCCCCGATTCTACGATATCACAGAAGGGAAGATTTTGCTCGACGGTCAAAATATCAAAGACCTGAGCTTGCACAATTTGAGACAAAACATCGGCATTGTTCAACAAGACGTCTATCTGTTTGCCGGAACAGTTGCAGACAACATATGTTATGGCAAGCGCAATGCAACCGAAGAAGAAATCATCGAAGCGGCCAAAAAGGCAAATGCCCACAATTTCATCACAGCACTACCCAATGGATATGACACAGATATAGGCCAACGCGGCGTCAAACTCTCTGGCGGGCAGAAACAAAGATTGAGCATCGCACGCGTATTTCTCAAAAATCCACCGGTCATCATTTTTGACGAAGCAACCAGCGCGCTCGACAACGAAAGTGAAAAAGCCGTTCAAGAATCACTCGAAAAACTCACCAACAACCGTACGACACTCGTCATCGCTCATCGACTATCCACCGTCAGAAATGCGCAAAGAATCATTGTCTTAACGGACAACGGAATAGAAGAGCAAGGAACCCATGATGAATTGATATCTTTGGGTGGTAATTATGCGCGCTTTCACAACATGCATTTATCAATATGAAACCAGAGATGAAGCGACAAAACCAACTCAATCATCTTTTAGAACGCTCAGAATTATGGCGCAAAGTCTAAAATATCGTCGGTCGGATACCTCTTTGTACAGTCTTGTATATCTTTTTTCACAATCCTGCTTTTAAAAGCCAGCTCGATCTTTTTCCAACGTAAAATGAGTTCCTCTGATGCACGATGCTCTTTTAAAGCTTCTAACAATAAGCTTTCTCTCAATTCAAACAAATGTTCGGTAACATGAATATGCACATGTGCCGACGGTGGTGTTCGGCCACGGTACACGCTGGGTCCTCCCAGTGCTTGCTGCATAAAGTCTACCTGTTGATTTTCAATATGCTCTTGCAGGACATGTTGAAAATATTTGCCCAACCAAGGATGTTTATAAACTTTATCGTAAAATGTTTTTGCTATAGCCTCAAGGATAGCGCGTCCGCCCAATGCTTCAAATGATGCCTTTTCCAATGGGTACCTCCGGAGTATGTATATTGATTAAATAACACGAGAATGCAAGCGATTTACTTTATTTTTCCAAATAGTCGAGCAAAACTTTGGACGACTGTCCTGACTCAAATTTTTTATACGCGACCTGAACCTCTTCAAATGGATAACAATGCGAAATCAGATCCGTAACCTGCAACCCATTGCGATAAAGTGCCAAGATCTTATCAATCTCAGAAAAATGATAATACCACGAACCCACAGCAGTAATATCGCGTCGGATAAATTGATCACTGGGTGAAATCGGAAGCGCACCTTGTTCCCCATTAAACACAACAGTACCTGCCGTTCGCACAGCATCAAAACATGCCAAAGCCGTTTCAGGGCGACCAGCAGCCTCAATACATACATCAACACCAGCTCCCTGACTCAACTGGCGAACACATGCCACCGGATCACCTTCTTTTGCATTCACAACCTCGCTGGCACCTAAGGCTTCTGCCGCCGCCAATCGCTCAGGTACAATATCAACAGCAATCACCCGACG
>JABIFK010000733.1 GCA_018650745.1 Candidatus Latescibacterota bacterium
CAGGTGTTGCACCCTCGGGACGCACGGCGCAATATGTGCCAGGTTTCATGCAAGAGCTCTATATCTGCGGGATCTCAAATCGCGCAATCTATGCTGGATAAATAGATTCAACAGACAATATAAGAACAAGAAAAAGGCGCAGGTTAAAATAACCTGCGCCTTTTGAACAATACCAAAAAGATAGTGATACTTTAAGAAACAACCCCCTTCTTTTGCTTCACTATTGCTAAATACCGCACCATGTGCAAATATGATTCAGACAACTCACGATCCAATCTACGGAAATCAATAAATGACCGACTGGCAATTCACCCCCATCGCCTATGCCTATTTTTTTTCTGCTGCGGGTGCATTCTTGTTAACCTTTTATGCCTATCGCCTCAGACCCGTGCGTGGGGCCACCTATTTCTGCATGCTTACCATGTCCGTAGGCATATGGACATTGGGTTACATATTGGGCTTGCTCAACCCAACCTTGAATGGCAAATTTTTATACCTTCGCCTAGAATACTTGGGCATTATCTCAACCAATATCTTTTTATTGGTCTTCATCATCACGTACATTTACCGCAACTATTGGCTCAAGCCCTACGTCATCGCCCTTTTAAGTATCATTCCCATCTTTACCTATGCTCAAATTCTCACCGTAGACCAGCACGACTTCTTTTACCGTGTTTATGAGGTCACCACGGTGAATGGCCTCATCGTCTCAAAAAAAGTCTACGGCCCAGGTTTCTACATTTGGACCCTCTTTGCTTATAGTACATTCATCTTCGACGAAATACTTCTGATATGGAGTATTTATCGCATGCCAGAACAATTCAGAAAACAAGCAGTGCCTCTTGTTGCCATCGCCGCACTCACAATGATTCCCAACTTTTTGTATATTACCGGCACCAATCCCATTGCACCATTCGATCCAACACCCTTACCTTTTGTTGTCGCCACTTTTTTATTCGTTTTCCTCATTCGACAATATGGTTTTCTCAACATCGTACCTGTGGCGCACAACCTCATCTTCAAAAATGTCAACAGTGGTATTATCATTTTAGACGAACGCCAACACATCATCGACATCAACATCACCGCCGAAAATATGATTTCAAACACAAAAAGAGAAGTCCTAGGTAGGCCCTTGAACAATTGCTTTCCCGAATTTAAAAACCACGATCAAGCAAAAGAAAATAATATAGAGGTTGAAAAGGAGGGGCGCATTTATGAACTACAATCCACCCCGCTACTGGACTACCAACAAGAATATGCCGGTCACATTTTAATGCTCTACGATGTCACTGCACGAACGCGTTTGGAACAAGAACAAAATCTCTTAATTGAAGAGCTACAGACCGCCCTCGACCAAGTCAAAACACTCACAGGGCTCTTACCCATTTGTGCCAACTGCAAACAGATACGAGACGATGAAGGTGACTGGCAACAAGTAGAATCCTATATTCAAAATCGTTCGTCTGCCAACTTCACACATAGCATCTGTCCAGCCTGCGTAGAAACACTGTATCCAGATGTCATCAAACAAAGGAAACAATAACCGACATGACAACGCAACGCGAACTCTTTTTGCTCATCGGCCAATCCAACATGGCAGGGCGCGGTTTATTGAATACAACAACGCCCTTGACACATCCCAGCATCTCAATGTACAGAGATGATCAATGGCAAATGGCACAAGAACCGCTTCATACAGACAAAGCCACAGCAGGCGTCAGCTTGGGCATCAGTTTTGCCCATCACATTTTGAATACCGCACCGAACACACGGATCGGCCTCTTGCCGTGTGCTGTAGGTGGCACCCCTTTGAGCCGTTGGATGCCGGGTCATGACCTCTATGAAAATGCCGTATCCATCACCAAATCGGTCTTGTCGCAAGGCGACACACTCAAGGGCATTCTCTGGCATCAAGGTGAAGCCGATTCCAAGGATATTCCCACGGCCAATACCTACGAAAACCGCCTAACAGAAATGATCACCACACTGCGCTCAGAACTCAATGCCGACCACGTGCCATTTATCGCAGGCGAGCTCGGTCATTTTCTTCAGCACCATGGACAGTGTGTTTATTTCACCAGCATAAATCAAACCTTGCGCACACTCAACGTACCTCTTTATGCCTGTGCCAAAGCCAAGGGATTAACTGACATTGGTGACGACGTCCATTTTGACGGCCCGTCACTGCGAGAGTTTGGCCGTCGATATGCCACCCACTACTTACAAGTAGCACACTAATTCTAGGTGTTTCAGATCCTTGCGAACTCTTAATATTCCAGTCACAAAGTCACCCCAATGAATGTAAACAGACAGAAATGCCCCAACCATTGAGCACAAACCATCCCAAAGTCGGTTACTTCGATCTTATTCGCAGCAATAAAAACTGGCGTTACCTTTGGTTGGGGCAAATTGTCAGCCTGTTGGGGGATTGGTTTAACCTCATCGCATCTGCCTCGCTCATTGCCTCCCTCACAGATTCGGGCTTTGCCATTGGCGGCCTGTTCGTCGTTCGTGCTCTCGCACCCTTTCTGGTCAGCCCATTTGCCGGAGTCATGGCCGACCGTTACAACCGAAAGAATATCCTTATTGGTTGTGACATTGTTCGCATCTTCATTGTCATTGGCTTCCTTTTTATCAAAGACCCGCAATTCGCCTGGGTCATTTATTTACTCACCGCGCTCCAACTTGGGGTAGGTGGTGTTTTTTTTACTGCACGCCGCGCCATCACGCCCGATATTGTCGCCCCTCATGAAATTGGCCCCGCTAACGCAATTGGTTCGGCCACGTGGTCTGTGATGCTTGCCATTGGGGCTGCTATTGGTGGACTGGTTTCGGGTGCATTTGGTGTTTACACTGCTTTTGCAATCGATAGCGTCACATTCATTGTATCGGCACTCTTCATTTTACGCGTCAAATACCAAGTTCCCGCCGAAGTCACCGTGGCACGCAGTGTTTCTATTTGGCGTTTCCACGAACAATACCTCGATGGTTTACGCTACCTCAAACGCTACCCCGAAATTCTCGCCATTACCCTGCACAAAGCAGCCCTCCAACTCACACTCAGTTCAGGTTATGAAATCGCTCAAGTACAAATTGCGAAAAACATCTTTCCCATTGGTGTGGCCGGTGCCATCAGTCTCGGCCTACTCTACGCAACATCAGGCGTAGGCAGCGGGTTGGGCCCAATTATCGCACGGTCCTTCACAGGTGACCGCATCTCGCACCTGAGAAAAACAATCACCCTCGGTTACTTTATCGCGGCCCTCGGTCTCGTAATTATTTCTACCTTACACAGCTTTCCCGTGGTCGTTATTGGCGGCCTATTGCGCAGCGTTGGCGGCGGCATCGCTTGGGTCTTCTCCACACAACTCTTGCTCCTTCTGGTCCCCACACACGTCAGAGGTCGTGTCTTCTCTTTTGAGCAAGCCAGCTTTGCACTCACCAGTTCCATTGCCGCAGCTACAAGCGGCCTGCTCCTCGACGCCTTTCCACATCTCTCGCAGGTCATTTTAGGCATGAGCTTCATCACCCTTATCCCCGGCATCTTTTGGTTTATTTGGTGTTTCAAGCGTCCAATCAATGATGACTTTCGTGCAGATTAATCCATAAAAAAAGCACCCTTGATATTGATATCACAGGGTGCTTCTTAATATGTCCAATGGCTATTGGTCTATCCTCTAATCATCGCCATCACATCATCAAATAACACACCATTCGTACCCACCGCTTCATCTCCCCAAATGGTTGGTGTCCCATCCCAAGTCGTAAACGTACCACCCGCTTCTTCCATAATCGGTGCCAGTGCTGCACAGTCCCACACATTCATCTTCGGATCAAGTTGTACTTCGGCACGCCCAGTGGCCACCATCGCGTATCCGTAACAATCACCCCACCCGCGTACCAATTTTGCCGCACCACACAATCGTTCCACAGCCTCGTCTTTGCCATATCGATTCATGTAACTGGTCATAATCACCGTCGCATCCTTCATCTCCGAAACACCCGATACACGCGCCCGTCGCCCATTCCACCACGCCCCCAAACCTTTGGCGCCGCTCAACATTTCATTCAATGCCGGAAAGTTGACGACACCCACAGCGGGTTCATCATCAACTTCAACACCGACCATGACACCATAAAGCGGCACGCCGTGCACAAATGATTTGGTACCGTCAATCGGGTCGAGAATCCACCGACGCCCCGTTGTACCTTCTTTGTCTGCGTGTTCTTCACCCACAATGCCATCATTTGGGAAACGCGAATCAATCATCTCGCGCAACAATGTCTCCGCACCTTTGTCTGCAATTGTCACAGGCGATTCATCTTCCTTTTCTTCAACCGCCACACCTGTTTGAAAATGCCGCAACGTCAGTCGCCCAGCTTGCCACGCTGCTTCCATTGCAAAATCCAATACCTCGCGTAATGACTCATTCGCCATAAATCCACCTCCAAAAGTTCGCACGCATCAATGATTTCTAAACGCTCCCAATCTACGCGTCCCCCCCATCCAAGTCAAGCTACACAAAATAAGTTTACATAAACATCATTTCATTTTTAATCAGAAGATTTCTACGACGGGGTTTCACTTGCATTTTACCCTTGTGTCCAACATATTTACCCCTCACATCAAAAGGAGACCTTATGGAACACCCCAATCATACAGAACCCATTATAGATCACTTGGCGCACCTCTACAACGACCAACACCGTTACGTGGCCTGCCGTGCTGAAAACGCCCAAGACTTTCTCAAATGGCAAGACGAAGCCCGCCCCGTGCTCTCACACCTGCTTGGCCTCGAAAGCATTGGCGCGGCTTTAGGCGACCACGTCATTCGCGTAGAGCGTGGCCCCGCCGAAGATTGCGGCGACTACACCCGCCAACTCGGCTTCATCACCACCGAACCCGAGTTCAGCCTCCCCTTCTGGTATTTACAACCCAAAGGCGAGGGCCCCTTTCCGCTGGCCCTCTTACCACACGGTCACGACAAAAACGGCAAAGACACCTACGTGGGCATTGCCCCTGACGATGCTTTCAAAGAAAAAATCGCAGCAGAAGACCGCGACGTCGCCATCCAAGCGGTCAAACAAGGTTATGCCGCCATCTCACCTGGCGTACGCGGCCAAGGCGACGTAGGTATTCCAGACACCAACAAACGTCACGGCAACCGCGACTGCCGCAGCCAATTCATGCACGCCATCTTAGCAGGTCGTAGCGCAACGGGGGAACGCGTGTGGGACATGATGCGTCTCATCGACTGGGCCCAAGACGTGCCCGAAATTGACACTTCCAGCATTCTCGTCATGGGCAACTCCGGCGGTGGCATCATCACCCTTTACACCGCTGCCGTCGACACTCGCGTCACCATTGCCGTTCCCAGTTGCTCCTATTGCACCTTCGTCGGCAACAGCGGCCTCCTTCACCACTGCGACTGCAACGCCCTACCCGGCATGTTGCGCTTCGGTGAAATCTGGGACGTCGCCGCCCTCATTGCCCCACGCGCCTTGTGCCTCGTCAACGGCAAAGAAGATACCCTCTTCCCTCTCGAAGAAGTTGATCTCGCCGTAGAACGCGCCC
>JABIFK010000734.1 GCA_018650745.1 Candidatus Latescibacterota bacterium
AGGTGATCAGGGTTGCCGGTGCCCGAGAGGATGACGTGGGTGCCGGGTTCGTCACGGCAGAAGCGGTAGGCGGCTTCGGGGATGGTGCTGGCGTTTTGGAGAAGGAAGTCGAGTGGTGCATTGGCATCGTCGAGGTCATTGGGGTCGAGTTGGCTGTTTTTGACGAGACCAGAGACACATTCGCGTAGGTAGTCGGATTGGCTTAGGGCTTTGCGCACGGCGAACATGACTTGGATGCCGATGTTGTTCTCGATGGCTTTTTTGAGAACGGTGTCGCGCCCGCTTTGGTTGAGGATGTTGTGACCGATCATGAGGACGTCCCAGAGGTTGTCTTCGGCCGCACGTTGTAGCATTTTGTGATCGGTGTCTTCGTTGAACATTTCGGTGATGCCAATGAAACGGATTTTGCCCTGTTCTTGGGCGCGTTTGAGTACGGGGTAGATGTCGGCGACAAGGTAGTCGTAGTCTTGAGGAACCACACCGTGGAGGTTGTAGACGTCTATGTAATCGGTATTTAGGCGTTCGAGGCTTTGGTTGAGGCTTTCTTCAAGGGTTTGAGGGGTGACTTCTTTTCGGCGAGTGGATTTTTTGGTGGAGATGATGATGTCGTTTCGGTCGCGGCCTTGGAGGGCTTGGGCGACAATGGGTTCGGTGCCGTAGCCTTCGGCGGTGTCGACGTAGTTGACGCCTGCATCAAAGGCTTGTTGGAGGATGGTGGCGGATTCGGTTTGGGTTTTGCCTGATTTTTTGCCGAGTTGGCTGGGGCCGCCGCCGCCCATGCCCATGATGCTCACGGTGAGGTTGGTTCGGCCGAGGGTTGTGGTTTGCACTTTTGGGGTCCTTTCGGGAGAGGTCTTTGTATTTTAGGGTCTCGGTAAGATAGGTTGATTATTTTTTGTGTCAATTTTCCCTTTTTGCCTTCGGCGACATACTTTTTTTCAACAGCTAAAAAAAGTATGCAAAAAAATGCCGTCACTGCGTGAAGCTCTGAATGTACTTCAGTGTTTTTACGAGCGAAAACCTCCCTCACCAGCCCGTGCAGTTCCCACACCCACCTCGCGTTCCACGCGCCCTTCAACCCACACATCAACACCACACCAACTGCACAACGGCCCACCCACCAGTGGGTGAGCTTCAAGGTTTGGGATCACTTTTTTAATTCTTATCTTGACCTTACACACCCACTAAGAGGGCATGTTTGTTTTTTTGAGCTTTTCTGTTGCTTTTGGGAGGGTAGTTTTGGGTGCTTCGTGTTTTTCGTGGTTCTATTTCTTTCGAGCCTTTCGTGATCCCGTGGTGCTGGGAAGAGTTTTGTGTCTTTCTGTGCTTAATTTGTGGTTGTCATTTTTCTTGCAACGGTGCATCATGTGACGAATTGAGTTTGTAATGGGATTTGATATATGGGAGACGGTGTATGAAAGTGGTGATATATGGTGGCAATGGGATGTTGGGGCCGCATGTGGTAAAGGCGTTGGAAGGGCATGTGGATATGCGCATTACGGATTTAGAACCCTTTGACACGCCGCATGAAATGGTACCCGTGGATGTGGCGGACCCCGATGCGGTGATGCGCACGGCAGAAGGGATGGATGCGATTATCAATTTGTCGGTGTTGCGACCGCATCGTAAGATTGCGTTTGATGTGAATACGATGGGCAATTACAATGTGATGCGTGCCGCGGTGACACACGGCATTCGTCGAGTAATTAATACGGGGCCGCATTTTACGGTGCAAGGTAGACCTTATACCGAATATGATTATGGAATGAGACCAGAGGTGCCACCCAAGCCCAGTACACAGTTGTATGCTTTATCAAAGGGCTTGGGGCAAGAGATTGGGCGGGTTTTTACAGAGCATTATGACATCTATGTGCTGTGTTATTTGTTTTATAACTTTCAAAATCACGAAAACTTAGAATCGAGGCGTAATCATCCTTTTGCGGTTTCTTGGCGCGATGCAGGGGCAGCTTTTTTGCCAGGGTTGGAGATTCCGTTGGAAGAGTTGCCATCAAAGTGCGAAGTGTTTAATATGTTTACAGATTTACCTCACAGGCGGTTTGACAATGAGAAAGCGAAGCGTATGCTGGGTTGGCAACCACAGGATTTATTGACGCATACCTATATGAAATAAGAATGGATTTGTTGATTTATTGACGCGCAAAAAATAAGTATTTTAATGACAGAAAATATTTTTAGGAGTGTATAAATGAATGTGTTGATTACTTCGGCCGTAACCCCTTTGGCACAGGCTCTGGGTAAGTATTTATCAGGTGACCACCAGGTTCGTTTGACAGATTTGGTGGATGTTGATGTGGAGGGCGATTTTGTAAAATGCGGTTTGGGGCATGAAGGTGAGACGGAAGATTTGGTGGATGGGATGGATGCAATTGTGCATGTGGGTGAATTGCCCGAGTCGTTGCGCAGTGATGAGGCGGAAGTGGATTTTCAAACACGATTGACGTATAACATTCTGTTTGCAGCGCGCGAAAAGAAAGTGCCTCATGTGATTTATATCAGCTCATTGCGCCTATTTGAAACATGTGATGAAAATTGGAACGTGACCGAAACGTGGGCACCGCGCCCCACACCTGAAGCAAATGTGATGTCGCGTTATTTGGGTGAGTTTACCTGCCGAGAATTTGCACGGGAAAATTCGATACGTGTAACGTGTTTACGTGTGGGGGATGTGGGGGGGAATGGCACAGATGCCTTGGCTATTGATGATGCGGTGCAAGTGATTGAAAAAGCACTGGCATCTTCGGGTCCTATGTGGCGCGTATTGCACGTACAATCCGATGTACCGAATGCACGTTTTCCTATGACCCAGATGAAAGCCGCCCTTTTTGATGCATAACGCTTTTGTCGTTTATGAAACTAAATTTAAAAATGTGCCTCTTTAGAGTGGACATTCATGTTCATAGGAGATCAATATGAAGGTGGTTATTTACGGAGCCAATGGCCAATTGGGCCCCCACGTGATCAAGGCATTGGAAGGCCATGTGAATATGCGGGTCACGGACTTGGAGCCGTTTGAGACAGCGCACGAAATGGTGCCTGTGGATGTGTCAGATTTTGATGCGGTGATGCGTGCGGCAGAAGGGATGGATGCGATTATTAATTTGTCGGTGTTGCGTCCACACCGGAAGATTGCGTTTGATGTGAATACGATGGGCAGTTATAACGTGATGCGCGCAGCAGTAGAACACGGCATTCGTCGGGTGATTAATACAGGACCCCATTTTACGGTACAAGGCGCACCGTATGAAAATTGGGATTATGGCATTGGGCCAGAAGTGCCGCCTAAACCGAGTACCAATTTGTATGCTTTGTCTAAGGGGTTGGGCCAAGAGGTGTGTCGCATTTTTACAGAGCACTATGATGTGCATGTGTTGTGTTATTTGTTTTACATCTTTTGCAATCCTGAAGATGTAAAACCGCATCGTCGAGATTGGCCGTTTTTGGTGACGTGGCGCGATGCAGCGGCAGCTTTTTTGCCAGGTTTGCAGATTGATTTGGATATTTTGCCATCGAAATGTGAAGTGTTTAATGTGTTTGCCAATCGGCCACATTTGAAATTTTCAAATGAGAAAGCGAAGCGGGTGTTGGGATGGGAACCGAAGGATGATTTGGTGCAGACGTATACAAAGGTTTAGCGAGTAGAGGAATAGACGCACTGGCGCAATCTACAACAAGCGTAGCGAGTAAAAACGAATAGAGGATGGGTGGCATTATGGCAACTGTATGTTTAAAAAATGTACGTAAAGTATTTGGTGAGGCGACCGTTGCGGTGTCAGATTTTTCGCTTGAAATTGCCGATGGAGAATTTGTTGTGTTGGTGGGGCCATCGGGCTGTGGAAAATCGACGACGTTGCGTATGATCGCTGGGCTGGAAGAGGCGACCAGCGGTGAGATTTTGATTGATGATACACTGGCCAATCCTTTGCCCCCTAAAGACCGTGATATTGCAATGGTTTTTCAAAATTATGCGCTGTATCCCCATATGACCGTGTTTGAGAATTTAGCATTTGGGCTTAAGCTTCAGAAGTTGGCAAAGGAGGAGATTCAGTTGCGGGTCACTGAGGCGGCAGATATTTTGGGCATTGGGGATTTATTGGAGCGGCGACCCGTCGCTTTGTCGGGTGGGCAACGGCAACGTGTTGCAGTGGGTCGGGCTATTGTGCGCAAACCAAAGGTGTTTTTGTTTGATGAACCGCTGTCCAATTTGGATGCCAAGTTGCGCGTGCAAATGCGTACCGAAATCAGCAAGTTGCACACACAATTGGATGCGACCATGATTTATGTGACACACGATCAGGTGGAAGCTATGACGATGGGGGATCGATTGGTGGTGATGGATGCTGGTGAAATTTTACAGGTGGGTGCGCCTTTGGATTTGTATCATCATCCTAAAAATCTTTTTGTGGCCAGTTTTATTGGCAGTCCGGCGATGAATTTTGTAGCGGGTCGGGTGATAGGAGATGGCGTGTTTGCAGCGGGCGATTTCAAAGTGGGTCTTTCAGATCACGTTGCTGGTTTAGAGGGTCGAGCGGTGACGTTGGGTATTCGGCCCGAACATATTCGATGTGAAGCAACTGCAGATGTGATGGCCACGGGGGATATGGTTGAACCAATGGGCAGTGAGACGTTGGTGTATTTGCATGTGGATGATCACTCCTTTGTTGTCAAACTTACGGGTGATCAATGTCCAGAGGTTGGTCAGTTGCTTGGGCTTGTATTTGATGAGGATGCCATTCATTTATTTGATCGGGAGACGGGTGCACGGATATAGGTAGAAGATTTAAAGGCACCTACCCCCAGCCCTGAAGGAAGGGGAGTTAAAGACAAAGAGCCAGATCGACGGCGAAAGAGAAAGGCACCTACCCCCAGCCCCTTCCTGAAGGAAGGGGAGTAAAGTCAAAGAGCCAGATCGACGGCGAAAGAGAAAGGCAGAAGGCATCCTTGGTGTCCCTGGAGGAGATGAAAGGCAGGTAAGGAAACGGGGCGTGTGTCGAAGGTAGAAGATCCCATCATTGAGATGATGTGGGTCTTTTTTTTTAGCCTTTGAGGGCACCTTCGGAGAGGCCACCGATGATGCGTTTTTGGAGGCAGAGGAAGAGGATGACGAGGGGAATGGCAACGATCATGATGGCGGCAGAGAGGGTGCCAAAGGCCCAAGATTGGGCTTCGTCTTTGAGGTAGGTGATGCCCACGGCGAGGGTGGTGGCACTGGGTAAAGAGTTTAAGGTGACGGCGTAGGTATATTCTTTCCAGCATGAAAGGAAAGTCATGAGAACGATGACGACCATGGAGGGGCGG
>JABIFK010000160.1 GCA_018650745.1 Candidatus Latescibacterota bacterium
CTCATTATGATCTATATTGCCTACCTCATCTTTGCGCTGTTTTTCTGGAGTGACCTTGTAGCTTAAGTCTGGTTGAACCAAGGAGTTGGTCGCAAAAAACAAGAAACAGTGAATAGAGACAAATACGTATGAGAATGCGGTAAACACAAAAGCCCTCAGAGTAAATACTCTGAGGGCTTTTTCTGTGCAGACTTCAGATTTTTTTCATTCGCTTGAAATAGAAACCTCTGTAAAATCGGTTGCTTCTGATACCACAACAGAACCTATTCGGAGTTCATTCCCTTGACATAAGACAGCCCGTTCGATATCACCGTTCGGTTGTTTTCTCACCCAACCTACTTTCCCAGACAACCGCAAACCCCACGCATCCTGCGTTACGATCCCGTCTGAATCTTCTACATCTACAACAACCAACAAATCTCGCCCGCCTCCCACCAACTGAACTTCGACAGCCACACTGGCATCTGAGCACACGTCACCGTTTTCGCTCATCAAAGGCAAACGAGTGATACTTTCAATTTGAGGCGTATCTTCATACGGTTCAAGAACGCCTACAAAAGTAGACGCCAAATCCCCACGCTCATTTTGTCGACGCACCATCAGCCTTGGAATCCAAGCAACGTTATTGTTTTGAAAACCCATCGCAACCCATCCTTCAGCAAGATGGGGCTGAGCATCTGTGGTTAAATCCGTATACCTCAAGTGAACATCCTTACCCGCGTCCAAATACCCAAGGCGATCTTCTACCTGCCAATCAACCCACCACCCTGGCACAGGAGAGCAATCACATTGAAAATTACGCATCTGTGTCCTGTACCCATAATCATCACAAGGAGACAAAGTCAAACCACGCGTTGTCACACGACCAAAATGACTGTGCATAAACTTGGCATGATCACGACCGCCTACTACTTGGAATATATCGAGAATATAACTGTCTGAGTCTGAAATATCGATCATCACAAGCGTGCGTTCATATTTGGGTATTTCATACACCGCCTCACAAGACGCCTGCACAACCCGAAAATCTTCTCCAGAGGCCCAAAGCGTTGTCACGCCATCCACAGGTTTTTTCTGATTTTGACCATCAACAACAACCGTATTATGTGAAGCTGTATTCAGGTACCAATGAAACAAATCACCATCCCACCCGCCCATATGAACTGGGGGATATCCAAAATCGGGCATCATATCCAATCCCTTGGCAAACAACCCCATATTCAAAGCATCTAAATGCCCGTGCCTACCACCCGTATCATAATCCAACCACACCACACGTTCTTGATCGTTTTTACCAGCACGCAGAAGTGCAACATGCCAATCTTCTTTGTTCACGCTCTCATTTCTAATTTCAATACCTTCTGCTGCAATAATCGCCTCAACAGACTGCTGCAATTTCTCACAGTCTTTAGCAAATAAATCATAGGGCAAACCCTCTGTCACCTGATCATTGGCCCGATACAACGCCTGCACATATGCAACATCACCTGTGCGTTCATACATACGCCAAAGGAATGCGTACATAGATGGCAATAACCCCGGCGATTTAGAAAAGCGCACGCCCACATACTGATCTGTTTGTTGTGCAAACCCACCCGTATCACCAATACGAGGATAATAGTGTTGAAGACACAATGTATCCAGATGGAACCGATAGGTTTGCCTTAAGTTCGGATGGCGTTGCAGCATATCATCTAAGAAGTTGACATCTACACGACAGAACATCTCCAAAAACTGAGCCAAACTTTGGATCACACCAGATGCATATCCCGCCAACCCTTTTTCACCCGTCACGCCATCCACAACCGTAGACGTCTCGACCATCTCATCAACCAATTCCATAACCTGTTCACGATTCTCTGGCCACCCCAAAACCGTGTGACACGTAATCAGTGCGATCTCTTGCCTGGGATAATTGGACCGAATCTTATCAAAGTTATCCAATGTCTCTTGCAAAATACGTGTTTCAATATTCTGTATCACATCAATAGGTTTTGCTTTTGAAACACCAAGCGCATACTGTTCGAATTTTGCCTGAAGAAAATCTGCCAAAGCATCGTCTTCAGAAATAGCACCTCTTATCTGATCATAGGCCAAAATCAATTCACGCACTTCTTCACATGCATCGTGCCATGTAGATACACACCCAGCATCGCCATTTTTTTCATACATCACCCCTTCACGTTTAAAATCAAACGAGGGATACAAATCTGCAACCCGATCCAGCAAGATACCCGCTTTGTATGCATACTGGCGATCACCCGTGACCGTATATGCATTGGCCAATTTACAAATCCCACCTTGCACAACTTGCTTCCATTGGCCGTAAATCAAATACGTGCTCACAAACCACCAGATATTGCCGTCCGCCCGAAAACCTTCTCCATCATCTACACCAAAGAGATGATCAGGATCATTTGGATCTGGGTGATCGGCATTGAACAACAAAGACCGATCTGCCAACTCGGCATCGAAAACGGCCTGCGCATCAAGCCCAGATTGATAAAATGCCTGAAAATCATTCTTAGGAAAATCCTCTGAACAATGTGGGCACCGCGCTTTCCACGGGCGATTCAAAGCATCAATTTCCCAGTTATACATCGGCACATCGGTTTCACACACAGGGCAATGCCCATTAGACCACACCATCCAAGAGCGCTTTAGTGTGTTGCCAAACATCAGTCCCCAAAGTTCATCATCTGAAAATTTCATATAGGGCTGAGCATCCTGAACAATTTGATTTTGAATCTCTTTTGCCCAAACATGATGTGCGATATTTTCCTGAGCCTTCTGAATAAGCCCTTTAGGATAAAACAAACTCGTATTGTTCATACCATAAATTCCTATACTCCAATAAAAAATGAATGTAAACGCTTGAATAACTTAATGTTCGCCTCGCCAGCATGCAATCTCTATTAAAATACCTCAAATAGAGACTTGAAAACTTCATAAAAGCTGACTATTCTTATTCATGTTACGTCCAAGACAGCCCTAAAAACACCCCTGATACAGTATTGCGTCAGGGGTGTTTTTGTGAATGAGTTTAAATTATTCTAATTTCCGACAGAGGATCTCTGCCCATAAAGATCTTGCACACTGACCCAAGTACCCGATTCATTGGATTCATAACACGCCGCCATAATCGCCACCGCATCCACCGCACACCGCAAATCGGCCTCCAACTCTTCTGCGCTAATCGTGCCTTCAATTGCAGCAATCAAACGATCCACACGCGTGGGTTTTGCCTCACCCACCGCAACAGGCACAGCCTCGTCGCGTGAAGCGGCAACCAAATATCCCTTTTCGGCATCTTCATACAACACCGCATCACGTCCCATAATCTCCAACCCCTTCGGTCCACCGCGTTGCACCCAAGAAGCCTCAACAGTTCCCAAACACCCATTTTCAAATCGCAATAAACCCAGCCCATTATCGTCCACATCCGAATAAATACCCGACACATTGTTAATCGTTGCAAAGACTTCTTTCACGGGGCCAAGCAACGTCCTCAGCATATGCACCGCATGCGTACCCATATCCATAAACGCGCCCCCACCGGCCAACTCAGGGTTTGAAAACCAGATCCGATCTGGCGTGCTGAAGCGTTCCTCTAATGCCGCCGCGTGTGCATTGCGAAAGCGTGCATGTGTAATTTGCCCCAATGCCCCCGAATTCACATAATTAATCACACCTTGCAAACCCGCAGCAAACGGTTGAAAATATCCCATATGCACGGTGGTCTTATACTCTCGCATCAAGGCCAATGCTTCAGAGGTTTCATCTGTCGTTGTTGCAATGGGCTTCTCGCAAAAAATGGGCTTGCCCACAGGAATCGCTGCGCGCAACAAAGGCAAATGCCGTGTATTCTCAGAACAAATGATGAATCCTTCCACATCATCCCGTGCCAACACGGCATCCAAGTCATTCGAATAGGTGCCACCATACTCTTCCACAAATCGTTGTCCCCGCTCCTCCATATCATCCCAAATAATTGCCGGGGCCAAATCTTCTCGTTCTTTAATGGCTTTCAAATAACCACGCGTATGTCCATGTGCTGCTGATAAAACGGCTAACTGATGCATTGTTTTGCTCCTTGGTTTGTTTTAAATATAATCTCACATTTTAGAACGGCTTTGCATGATGCCCATAAAACCTACCAAATTCAACACCTAAATCGACAGGAACAGAAGCTATTGCTATTATTGAAAACTCCTTCATAAACATAATTTTATTATAATCCTTCAGATTAATACATCACAAAGCCTCTTAACATTAAAATGGGAACAATTGACTTCGCCGTCTAATCGTTGTAATATTCACCTTGCTATTGATGAAAAGTCGCGAAGGAATGAGTCCCCTCGCAGGAACAACACGGGTGGTACGAGGTTCTCTGCTCAACACACACAATTAAGAACGATAAAATGGTGCTTCAATTTAGAAAGGAATGGGAATGAAAAAAACACTCGCAGTGCTTGAAGGAGACGGCATTGGACCAGAAATTACGCGCGAAGGGATTAAAGTACTTCGCACGATTGAAAAGAAATATGACCACGAATTTGTGCTCGAACCTGCGCCCTTTGGTGCGGCATCTTATTTTGACGAAGGCAGCCCCTTCCCTGACAAAACAAAAGAAATCTGTGACAACGCCGATGCAATCATCAAAGGCCCCGTTGGTTTGTCTGTTGAAGAAATGGACAAAATCCCACAAGAATCGCGCCCGGAACTCGGTGCGATATTGCCCTTGCGCAAACGTTTCAACACGTACGCCAACTATCGCCCCGTGCGCTTGCCCAAAGGACTCGCGTCCTTCTCTCCTCTTCGAGACAGCGTCGTCGGTGACGGCATTGACATTCTCATGATTCGCGAACTCGTAGGCGGCATTTATTTTGGCGACAAAGTAGAAGGCACGGCCACAGACATGAAATATGCCAGCGACGACTGCATTTACACCGAAGAGCAAGTGCGCAACATTGCCATAGTGGCCTTTGACGAAGCACGCAAACGCAAAGCCTTAATGACCAACGTGCACAAAGCCAATGTCTTGGCCACCTCGCGCTTTTGGAACGCTATTGTTGAAGACGTGGCCAAAGAATACGACGACGTCGAGTACGCCTCTGTCATCGTTGACAATGCCGCCTTCCAACTCGTCATCAACCCTACGCAATTTAACGGCGTGATGTTGCTCGAAAATATGCAAGGTGATATGCTCACAGACCAAGCTGGTGGCCTGCTCGGCTCCTTGGGCCTCATGCCCTCCGCGTGTATTGGCCCCGACAAAGGTTACGTGGAACCCGCACACGGTTCTGCACCAGACATTGCAGGGCAAAACAAAGCGAATCCCTACTCAATGATTGGCAGCATTGCTTTCTTACTCGACAAATGTTTGGGTTTGCAAGAAGAATCAGACGCCGTGTGGAACGCAATGTTTGACATTCTCAACCAAGGGTTCGTGACCGGTGAATTGGCAAATGCGACTACCGACCCTAAAAAGATTCTCTCAACGACTGACTTTGGTGACCGAGTTGTGGATATTTTGAGTAATTCATAGAGGCGGTCACAAGTCTGAAATTCACAAGCCGAAACAAAAACAAGTTGCCCGATTGAGACCTGCGACTTGAGGCCTTCGACTAGAGATCTTCCGACCTCAGACGATTTAAAGGAGTTTCCAATGAGCAACACCCTCGCCTTTATTGGCACCTATACACGTGACGACAGTGTGGGCATTTACGTTTACAATTACAATACCGAAACGGGTGAACTCGCATCTGTCGGATCAATTGAAAGCGACAATCCCTCGTTCTTGGCCATTCATCCGTCGGGCAATTTTTTATACGCCATTAATGAAATAAGTGAAATAAACGGCGAAAAAGCAGGCGGCATCAGTGCCTTCGCAATTGCGGACTCTGGTGAACTCACGGCTCTCAACCAACAATCGGTCAAAGGCCCTGGCCCATGCCATTTGTGCATTGACGCGACGGGGAAATACGCTTTGGTTGCCAA
>JABIFK010000737.1 GCA_018650745.1 Candidatus Latescibacterota bacterium
AAGAAACCCACCCCAACGACCCGCACTGCGGCAACTTCTACTGGATGGCCGAAGACGACGTCGTAGGTGATCTCAACGCCGTCGAATTCTGCCTCGAAAGCCTCATCCCCCTTATGCTCGACAACGGTAGTGCTCTCCCCGAAGACATGCAAGAAAATGTCCGTAACGCCATTCGCTTAGGCTTAGACGAAATCCGCCGTGTCAATGTGCGCGTCACCTACTCCAACATCACCGCTCTCGACATCCTCAACACATGCCTTGGCGGCGAACTCCTCAACGAACCCACCATCGCCCAACGAGGATACGATAAACTCGAAGAATGGATGGCCTACACCGACCTCAACGGCACCCCCCGCGAATTCAACAGCCCCACCTACATCGGTGTCTTCATAAACGCCTTCAAACGCCTCTCCGATCACGTCCAACACAAACCCACCCAAGTCCGTGCCCGCACCATGGCCGCCCGTCTCGCCTTTAGCGTGGGCCTCCACATTCACAAAACCACAGGCCGTTGGGCAGGCCCACACAGCCGCGCCTATCACCCCTCTGTCGTTTGCGAATCTCCCGCCGAAATCAACCGTGTCAATGGATGGTTCGAATCTGGTGCCCTCCCAACATGGGCTGGTGACGTGCTTAATTATCCCACCCCCATTGACGTCATCGAAACCGCAGATGTCGAACTTAAAGGCTGCCTCACCACCCATCAAAGCGATTCCTTTTGCCTCGGCGTATCCACCCGCCAATATGGCGGCCAATCAGATGTTCTCATGGCCCATTGCAATCGCGAAGGCGCCGATCGCCCCGGCGTACTCTACACCCGCTATTTGCTCAATGACAAATGGCTCGGCGATTTTTATCACGCCACCGATCGCACAAAATCACGCAACCTCATCGACGAAGGCCAATTCCGTGGCGTACAACACGGATCCCGCGCAATTGGTCTCTACACACCAGAAAACATCGGCAGTATTACCAGTGCCAAAGCCTGCTTCATATTCACACAACGCGAACACATCGATGAAATTTGGGTGGGCGATCAACAAATCACAACACTGCCATTCGACGTGCCCGAAAACCAAACCATCACCATAGCCAGTGGCACCACCCTCTTTGCCATTCGCCCTCTCTCATGCACAGATATCGGTCGAAATGCCCCGATTCGCCTCGTGGACAAACAAGGCGACCTCGTGCTTGAAACCTATAACTATCTCGGTTCCGAAAAATCCTTCTGGGAAATGCGTGCTGAGGGGCCCTTTTTTCAAGGCCACCCCAAAAACGGCATCTACATAGAAATGGCCGAACGATCTGCACATCCAAATGCACAATCATTCGGCCAAACGGTCGCCTCCGGTACGTTACGCGACAAATCAGATCCAGCGGTTGTTTACGACGGACAAACCCCAAGAAATTGGATGGTTGAATACGAGCGCGACGGCCAAAAGCTCGGCATTGAAATTGACCTCATGAAATGGGATCTCAAACGACGTTGGACACACGAGGGCGAACTCGGCTGGCCCATGCTTTCGGCACCCATTGTCCAACAGTCTCGTTCTGGGCAAATTGAGCTGGGTGACGCCGCACTCACATTTGGCAACGGAGCTGGCTGGCTTTACAACAGCCCTAACCAAGAACTTTATATTGCAGGCTATCACGGGCCAAATCCAGGAGCCCTAACCCTCACCTTGCCCAATGGCAAAGTCGAAATTGAATCTCTCACCTGCGGCACCATCATCTGGGACAACGGCACGATCACCATCGATGCCCTTGACCTCGAAGGCACACCCCAAATCACAGGTGGCAAGATCAGTTGATAAGCAGTCAAAATAAAAAAAGCCGAGGGAGAAATATTCTCCCTCGGCTTTTAAATATGATCTCCGCATCACACCATCCCAAAAGAAATTCCCAAATCCCATTCATCCACACGATTCAGTCGCACAGAAACAATGTCTCCCGGTGTCACATCCTTATTCATTCGCACATCCACCTGCCATGCAAAGTCGACCACTTCCACTTTACAATTGTGCGACCACACATCCAAAACCAATGCATCAAATGTTTCACCACGCAAAGCAGACAAATATCTGCACAACCAATACCGCTCGCGTTGGCGCTCCAAACGCCCAATCGTACGCGAACTATCTGTATTGCCCTCACCCACAGCAGTTAAATCTTCTTCCGTATACGGTATGGTCTGTCCAGCCAAAACCCCAGCCAACTGCCTCTGCGTCACCAAATCTAAATAACGCCGCAATGGTGAGGTCGATTGACAATAAGGTGTAACCCCCAACCCGCCATGTGCACCAGGTATTAAAGAGGAAGACGCTGGTCGCATCTGTTTCAACACCCGATACCGATGCAGTCGCTCATTTTCAGTCGGTTCTACCTCAGAAATATCGGGTGCTTGCTGCACCCGATAAAAAACAGGAATCTTCTCAGACGCACAAAAACGTCCCACTTCTGCATTGGTAAACACCATCAATTCGCTCACCAACAAATCGGCACGCGAATGCCGCGTTTGAATCGACACAGAGATCTCGCCATCGGGCAAAATCTCAACACGCCTGTTTAAGTTGGCCACAGACAATGCACCTGCATCAATGCGATTTAGAAGCAATTGTTCGCCTACATGAAACAATGCATTGAGCATCGGATAACGCAGGTGCGTCGGTTCATCCAAAATTGCATCGGCTACATCATAACTCAATTTTTCACGACACCGAATAACAGACCGTAGGAATTGCGTTTCTCCCAATTGCCCATCGTGCCCCACATTGCAAAGCATACTGATGGCCAACCGATCTTCCTCTGGGCGTAAACTGCCCATTTCTTCAGACAATTCGGCAGGTAACATGGGTATCTTTTGATCGGGAAAGTACATACTTGCAGCACGCTGAGATGCTTCAACATCCAAAACAGATCCAACGGGCACCAATGCTGAAACATCGGTGATGTGCACACCAATTTGATACGTACCATCTTCAAAAAATTGGACAGAAACCGCATCGTCCATATCTTTGGTTGAAGCATTATCTATGGTCACGGCGTCTACATGACGCAAGTCTTCTCTGCTTGAATCTGCCAATAAACCGACAAGATCAATATCTTTGATCGCATCATAAACCGATTGAGAGAACTCGGTTTCAACGGCCTCGCGAACCAAATCAAGAAAGACATCCCGTTCCCAGATACCCAATTTAACCAAAAGATCAAAAGCACGTTTGGGCGAAACGGCTTCTCCCATCATACGATCTAACCAACGCGTTTCGCTGCTGTTTTCTGCATGGATAGCCACATCTTGGATACGCGCAATCCAACCCTCTTTAACGTCTCCAAGCCCCTTCGTAAACCAATCGACAAATTCAAGACGTTCTGCTTCACGCTCTTCTTCTTTTTGCGCGTTTGCTTCCCGCTCAGCAATCGTTTTCGGATCTAAAGCCCGAAACCCAGGTCCTTCTGACTCAAAATAATCGCCTCGCTCCAATGCCACCACAAACGTTGCCAGTTGTTCTACATTCGCGTCATCGCTAAAATACAACCCCGCAAGTTCATCAACCGACCAAATACCCTCTTCCTCAGAAACCAATGACCACAACTCATCCAATTGTAGTTCTTCACTGATTTTTTCTATTCCTTTTAACCAGGCAATGGCTTTATTTTTACTCTCGGCAATTTGCTCCGTGGGCAAAACCACATTCTCCAAAGGCACATTTACCGACTCTTTGGTCGATACTGCAAAGCGCACTTTTGTACGCGACACTTGCAAACACACACCGGCCATCAGCCTGTTACGGTATCGAAACAACACAATTTCATTTTCGCGGGGTAAACGATCCAAAAATCACCTCATAAAAACAAAGGGGCAGGCGGAAACAGACCCGCCTGCCCTCTCATTACAATACATCATCTATTTAGATTATAACGTGGGCAAAAGTGTTTCAGGGTGTTCTCGTGCAGCCACATCAGCGTGCACTTGTGCTATTTTACCATCTGCCCCAATCACATATGTAATACGCTTTGCTGCACCATCTTCGGCTGTTGCGCACGCACCATATGCCAAACAGATCTCACGCTTGGTATCGCACAACAATGGATATGTAAAACCTTGCTCTGTTGCAAACTTGGCATTGGCTTCAACATCATCAGTGCTCACACCTAATATCTGTGCATTCTTAGAATCATAATCTTGGATTCGCGCCTGGAATCCTAGGCCTTCGGCTGTTCAGCCACCGGTACTTGCGCGCGGATAAAACCACATCACGACCACTTTGCCCTGATAGTCACCGAGCGAAACTTCTTTGCCCGTATGATCCAAAACCGAAAAATCAGGGGCATCATCACCAATATTCAACATAGGCATACCGGCCTCCTCTATGGGTTAATCATAAACCGAACGAACTAGCATAATATAGGTTGTGCCAGCCAACAATGCCAGTATAATTAAACAATGAATCAGAAGTAATTTTTATACCTTGTATCGCACACAATCATACAGTTGACACAACAACGTCAGTCAGGTATTTTTGACACATCAGAACGTATCAATTCATGTTCGTGGGGGGCTAAGGAGTTGAACACACATGCTTAGAAGGCCACAAAAACCAACACAACACGTCGCAAAAAAAGGACCGACAAAACCACGTACGGCTACACCGAATGGTGATACAAAGCAAGCTGCCTATGTCGTCTTTTCATCAACAATAGACTTGGCGACAATGAAAAAACTAGAGCAACACATCATAGGCATCTACACAAATGCCAAAGAAGCCGAAACATTAGAAAAAAGCTTTAATGAGGCCAATGAAGGCGAACGAGACGGCCATTTCACCAAGGCTTACTCCGTGCGTTATACCTTGCCCTACCTCGCACCAATGGTCAAACACGCATTGAACCTATAGGAACACCCAAAGAATCGACGAATAGACGCACAGGCGTAGCCTACAACGAGCGTAGCGAGTAATCCCAACCACCCAAAATCGTTGCAAGCTTCGATTCGCCGATTCGCATTCCTAGGAAATCCCATTGAAAATCGCCCATATCTCAGACTTCCATCTTAGGCATCATCTCCCCGGCGACTCAGCCATTGAACAGCGCAAAAGCCGTCAAATGCCAAACAAGATTGCCCTAGCGGTCAAACATATTCAAACCTTATCGCCAGACCTAATTGCCGTAACCGGAGACCTTGTCGACTATCCGCTCGACCAAATGGATGTCTCAGAAACCGTTGCACAGGGCAAAAAAGACCTCCAACTCATTCAAGAACTGTTTGCCCCCTTCTCCTGCCCGATTGCATTTCTATTTGGCAACCACGATCATCCCACATCTTTTGACCGAATCTTCACCCATCTCTCACCAGACTTTGACGTACAAGGCCATCGGGTGGTCTCTTTTTTTGATCACGAGGGGCCCAATCACATTCCCCAACGTGTAGGAGATCAACACACCCGCTTTAGAGCCCTATTAAAAGACAGTGATCCACGCCTGCAAATACACCTCCAACATTACCTCATCACGCCCGAACACAATCAAGATTATCCTCACACCTATGCCAACGGGCAACAGCTCACATCGGCTCTCTTAAATGACCCGCGTCCCAAACTCTGTCTCAGCGGTCACTATCACAAAGGCGAAAACCTTTTTCAGCAAGACCACGTTTATTTTGCTATTGCGCGTGCATTTTGTGAACCACCACACCCTTATCGCATTTACACCATAGATGCCAATGCCATCACACAAACCGAATACACCCTTTTGCCGGAGTAACCGTGTCATTCATTGCCCGCAACACATTTCGCTTCCTCGCAACCACAACCTTCACGCTCTTTATGTGCCTCATGTTGTGGGGATATCATAACGATTTGGAACACATCATCCAACCGCCCCCGCAACCAACATATCCAACAAAACAAAGCAGTATCATAACCGCCTACCACAGTCTTCCAGAAACACCCCATATCAGCTATACACTGGCCGCCACGCTCGCGCAAAATCCCATCAAAAAAATAGCCTTTTCTATCTTGTTGTCTTTCAAGTCCCCACGCACAGTGCTAACAGCCTATGCCCATCACGCCCAATTTGGAGCCGTTCAAAGCCTTCCAAAAGCCGCCAATTATTATTTTGGCGTATCAACCCAAAGTCTCTCCATTGGCGAAACGTTGCTCTTGTTTAGTTTGGCCCACAATCCCACCCTCCCCATAACCGATCCCATAGCTACCCACCAGTACCGCAATACACTCCTTAACAAATTATACAATAACAAAATACTCACCGACCACCAATACCACATCGAACAACAAAAAGCCCTCGCACTGGCCGCAGACCACCGGCCCATCAACTAACACGCCCCAAATAGCTTACGTATACTCACCTTGCACATACACGTCCTACAAGTAGCCAACCTTCAATGCCTCCCACATATCTGAGTCTTGATGTTTAGACCTGTGATCTGCGACTTGTGACAGTTCCTATAGCTTCTTATAATACGTCACATCTTCCTGTCGAATATCAAAACCCGCCTTTTCATAAGCCCGCCGTGCAGGTGCATGCCCTTCGTCTAACCCCGTCGTAACAGATGCAAACCGTAACCCCGTTTCTTTAAACCGGTCCAACGCAAAACGATGCATGGCAGACCCTACGCCACGGCCTTGTACGCTGGGATCTATGGCGTTGTTCCCTATCGTTCCCAACGACTTTTCCATATTGACCCGAATAGTAACAAACCCCACCACGTGTCCACTCTCCTCCTGGATGACCACATAGACCCCTTCTGGATGTTGCTCAAATTGCCCACGCACTTGTCCCGCCTTGTTTTCTTCCCAATTGGCACACAACACATCATGCATATCAGCCCCCATAATCTTTCGAAAGCTGTCGTGAATACGGACCCAAGCAATTTGGGCAATGCGACACACAGCATCCATATCCTCATTTTTCGCCTGCCGAATCACAAATCCAGGTGTCAAAACCTGCTCACTCATCTTATACCTTTCGTTTGACAAACGTGATTGAATCCCTATCTTGGTGCCTACACATAAATTCTTCACTCGTCATTATAATTTTGAAGGAGCTTGTTATGAAATTAGGGTTTGTCACCTACCAAATAGCCAAAGACTGGGATGCAGCTACCCTTATCGAAAAATGCAATGAATTAGGGTATCAAGGTGTGGAAGTACGCGCCACACACGCACACTGTATTGAACCGTCACTGTCTGCCCAAGAACGTCAAGACATTCGCAAACAATTTGAAGACGGTGGCGTTGAAATTGCAGGCATTGGTTCTATTCACGAATACCATTCTGATGATCCTGCAATCGTGCGCGAAAACATCGCTGCCACCATTGAATCGGCCAAACTCGCCGCCGACATTGGATGCCCAGGTGTGAAAGTGCGCCCCAACGGATTACAGTTGGACAAAGGCATTCCAGAGGAACAGACGCTCGAGCAAATTGGCAAAGCCGTTGGAGAATGTGCCGCAGCAGCAGCAGACTTGGGTGTGCAGATTCGCGTAGAAGTCCACGGCAGAGAAACCAAACGACCCGATCGTATGCGCACCATTATGGATCATGCAAATCACGACAACGCCTATGTGTGTTGGAACTCAGATTTCGGCGAAGTTGAAGACGGCTCTATCCAAAACAATTTTGATCTGCTAAAAAATAAAATTGGCTTGGTACACATCACCGAACTTTGGAAAACGGAATACCCGTGGCGCCAACTCTTCTCGCTCCTCAAAGCCGAAAACTACTCGGGTTATACTTTAGCCGAAATCCCGGGCAATGACGATGCCGACCGCATTTTGAGATATTACAAAGCCCTCTGGGATGCCTACACATCATAATAATGCAAAATTAAAAATATAAAATTAAAAAGGACAGGCAATCGTCATTTCGATTTGCCTGTCCTTTCATTTTCCACAGAAGACTTTAACCTCAACTGCTGATACCACTTTCATGAACATCAATCGCAAAATCCACGATCTCAAGCGCGAACTATCCAATCGCTATCAACTCGAAGAAGAACGCCATAATATTTGCGGTCGCAACCTCGCCATCACATGCGTAGAAGACGCCGAGGCACTCTTTAGCAAAATGGTCTTTGGCGACCCCAACAGCCTTGAAGTCAAAGATGAGCGACTGCCCTATTGGGCAACTCTGTGGGGTTCTGCCCTCGTTCTGGCCGACGTCATTTTGACAAAGAACGTGATCACACCCGGTGAATCGATGCTCGAGTTGGGATGCGGGCTTGGCCTAGGTTCAGCCATTGCCGCACTCAAACGCGCCAAAGTCACCGTCTCAGATTACCAACCAGACGCCCTCAAATTTGCCCGCTTAAATTGCTTGCAAATAGCAGGGCAAGATCCCGAAGCCCTGCTGCTCGATTGGCGAGAACCACCCACAAACCATCAATATCCGCTCTTATTAG
>JABIFK010000729.1 GCA_018650745.1 Candidatus Latescibacterota bacterium
ACTCGGGTTTTTCCTCTCCAAGCTGTTCAAACCAATCTGCATTATGTCCGTGACGGTCGTTCATTCGAAAGCCAGCAACAAATTCGATGTTCTGTTTGCAGCATTCATCAATGTAAATCTCAACGGGCATCACGCCGTCATCCATCATCGGTACCAAGCGTTGATGCGATGGTCGCGCATCATACCCGCAGTTCTCTGTCCGCCAAAACTGTGTCCACCCCTGATGCCACACCTCCTGTACCAATGTATCAATAGCACCATCTGCATAGCAGCGAACAACCTGCCGCAACTCTTCTTCCGTTGCGACAGGTTCACTTAAACGCGCGGTCGTATTTGACGGATCACTGTTGTAAATCACCCGTCGTGTTCCTCGGGGTGTTAATGATCCCAAAGCAAAGTCTTGCATTTTAATTTCCTAAAAAGACAAACGCTTAAGCGTGTGGTCCTCGTTCTCGAATCACTCGAATCGCCAACTCAGGGTCTACCTGCACAATCATCTCCGGCTCAACCGTGCAATGCCCCGGCAAATCAAATCCTGCTACTGCACTGCGTGCGTGCCACCCAGATAACGAACTGTCTTCGCCATCATTTGCAAAACGCGACAAAGGTCCACCAAACACATCGTGAAACACTTCGGAATACCCATCAATCACCCGAGGTGACTTGGAAAACGATCCACCACCTGCAGAGTTCACCATTCCAATACACTTCACACAATACCAAACATCATTCAACGTACCAAACGGATGCAGTGCCCAATGAAGCGACGTCACATGTTTAATCCCTGCTTCTCGCCCCGCGTCATAACCCCGTTCCACATCCCCATCATCATTCGTCACCGCTCCTGTTCCACCACCCGTGCCCGACGTAAATAACAACCCCGCAGGTGTAAACGTCACCGAAGCAATCCGCCGTCCGTTAGGGGCAGCAGCTACTTCATTGCCCAAATCAACACCCAATTCCTTTAACCGGTCATACACATCAAAATCGCGTTTCCAAGAATTGTGCAATTCCATTTTCTCTCCTTTGGTGATATTCAAACTATGTGTCATAGTAGGTATGACGTTCGCATTTTGCAGACTATGATAGAGCGCCAACCAGCTAACGTCAAGTAGGAATCCTGAAACATAAAACTTCATTGCATATCAGTTCGCTATTTATTACTATTCTGGTAGAAACTTGAAGCGCACTGTTTTCAAGCAAAAGTTGAAACTGTCAGCTCAATGCTCTCCTAAATCACGGACATATCTTAAGCCCTAAAAATGACTATAACAGAATTCGAGTGATGAGGCAAAATGGTCGATCATTATCCATTCCAAACCTACCGAGCGTATATCAATGGCACTCACAGAAGAACAAATCGTATCCTACCAAAACAACGGTTATCTCTTGGCCTCAGATCTCATTCCCGACGCTATCTCTGCACGCGCAGAGTCGGCCATGTGGAAGCTGATGCAAATGGAGCCCGACCTTCCCGAAACATGGTCTCGCGTGCCAGACACTGCCGATGAATATACCGAATCCCGTGGTGTCGTCACCTTCAATGGCGTGCAAGACCCTGGCTTGATGGCCTGTGTCACCGACGACTATCTCACAGCCGTTGCGCAACTGCTCGGTGAACCCATCGGATCATTGCATCCGCCCAAAGCCGTCCATACACAGAACCTGATACAACACAATGGAGACTGGAAACTTCCCAACCCACACGTCGATGGCATCCCCAAAGAACACATGCACAAAACCTTTCCCGGTCCCTATCGCATCACAAGCCTCTTCTATCTCAGCAACGTCGAGCATCAAGGCGGTGGCACCTGCGCGTGGCCAGGCTCACACCGAAAAATCCGCCAACTCGCCGAATCAGACCCCATCAAATACAAACACCTATACGATCTCAATAAAGACATCCCATCCCTCGACCTCGGTGATCCAATAGAATTGACACCCAAACGTGGCGACATCCTCTTCTTCCAGCATCTATTCGGCCACAACGGATCTCCCAACATCCTCCCAAAACCAAGATTCATGATGCGACTCTTTTGTTCCTGCGAAAAATGCTACAGCAAATGGGCAAAGGTCGATCATTGGGGACATTGGGCACCGTAAACAAGTAAAAATACCGATATGGCACCTTTATTGTTTGATTGAAATAAATGTCCTTAAACAGCATTACACGATACGATGTCGACTCAATCTCATGAGCCGCAACAACAAAAGTATTTCTTACAAAGAAAATGCAAATAGATTAAAAAATCTGGCAGACTGGAGATATACACATGACCTATTCCGCATCTTTCCACGAGCTTATCGAAAGTAAAAAAAGAACGGGCGCCCTCATTGCGGGTTGTGGTATGGGCACGGGAAATGTCGATATCCAAACCTGGGAAAATCGACGCCAATTTATCCATTCAGCCATTGACAAATCCGGCACCATACTGGACATCGGTTGCGGAAATGGATTCCTCTTGCGGTGCCTACAAGAATGGTCGGGCGTTGACCTTGTTCCCTACGGCATCGACACCGA
>JABIFK010000739.1 GCA_018650745.1 Candidatus Latescibacterota bacterium
AAGGCTGTGGTCTGAAGGATGTCTGTGTTGGCAGTAAAACCTGCATCCTTTGTAATCCATTCTTGTTGGTTTTTGGTCTGGAGGAACCACCCAATAAACTTTTTTGCCAAGTCTTGTTGTTCTGTAGACACTTTGGTTGAGATGCTAAACCCTTGCCCGCCAAGGCTGACCACGCGCCGATTGCTAGTGGTTATTTCAACTTGTTTGCCGCCCAAATTAACGATCTCTGTGGCACTTGTTTGTGGCACCATAAAGAAACCCGCTTTATCGCCCATCTGCTTCACAATGCCTGGATAAAAGGCGAAGTAATTCATGCTCATGGCCGTGGATCCATTTACGAAGGCTTCGTAAGTTTTTCCATAATCAAAGTTTGAGGCGCCATTGGGGCCAGATGCGATAAGGCTTTTGAAAAGTGCCAAGCTTGCTGCAACTTCGGGTTTGTTCACATGTCCGTCCGTCTGAAAAGTTTTGGGATCTCCCCAAGACCCGCCAAACCCCCACATGAACATTTGGAAACCCATGGTGAGCGAATCGTACCCTCGCCCGGTCAAAAGGGCACAGCCATATAGTTTGTCGTCGGGACGATAAAAGAATTCAGCGATATCTCGGAACTCTGTCCAGGTATTGGGCACGGAAAGTTCTCGCCCATACTTTTTCTTAAATGATGTTTTCTCTTGATCATTTTCAAACCAATCTTTGCGATAGACAAAACCAACCGCATCGGTTTCACAAGGAGCCGCATAGTACTTCCCACTGTCAGCTGGGTATTCACATAAATATTTCGCTGCACGAGGGTGTATTTTGCTCATATCTGTTGCCGAAGGGAGCCAATCGGTGAGATCAAGATAAAGATCGCGTGTGGCGCCCCTTCCGATCCATTGGCTGTCTCCTATAACAATATCAAAATCGGTCTTGTTGTTGCCAAAGTTTAAGAATACCTGGTCTTGGTAGGACTGCCAAGGAATCTGATGGACTTTAACAGCGATTCCTGTTTCTTGCTCAAAACGGTTGCCCAGTTCCTGAAGCCCTACTGCCGGGTCCCACTGCGCCCACCAAATGGTGATGGTTTTCTTATTTGACTCTGGTGTACTTTGTTGCGTGCACCCCAAACCAACGAGCAAAAAAATGGCACATAACAGACGTTTGAATCGGGGCTTCATCGTGTGTTCTCCAAAATCAAGTTAAAGGTTAACAATTGAACCGTGATGTGATAAGGAAAAAAAATGAGACTGTCAAGTGGTTCGCATTAGGGGGTCTGGTTGAGAAGGGCTTGCTTTTTCATTTAGGCGTCTTATTATTGCATCATTCTGCTTTGTTTGGAAGAAGAATCAAGAGATATCTATCTCAGAATAATAGGTGAACGCTATTTTGTATGTATTCGCTTTATTGAGAGGGTATTGTTGTTTTTGAAGGTCATAATTCTGGATCTGTTTTTAGGAGGTTGGTGTGGAGTTGGATGATGAGGTAGATTTAAAGAAGGTTGCTGGTGACTGTCGTTTTACAGAAGGGCCCGCTGCCGATGCTGAGGGAAATCTGTTTTTTTCTGACTCGCCCAATAACCGAATTATGGTCTTACGACCTGAAGGGACTGCGGAGGTATGGAAACAACCCTGTGGGCGTGCGAATGGGATGAATTTTGACGGTGAAGGTCGTCTGGTTACATGTTGTGCACAAGGAGACGGTGGTGCCCGAGAAGTTCAGCGTTATGAACCTGACGGTTCTGTCACGGTGTTGGCCTCCCATTTTGACGGTAAAAGATTGAATAGTCCAAATGATTTGTGTTTTGATCCCGAGGGTCGGATTTATTTTACAGACCCTAGATACGGTGATCGGTCGGATGTAGAACAAGACAAGATGGCCGTTTACCGGATTGAAGTTGATGGCAGCTTGAGCCGTGTGATTGATGATGTAGAAACGCCCAATGGTATCTTGATGGCACCTGATGGCAAAACCATTTATTTGGTTGATAACAACCCTGAGGAGGGGGGGGGGCGTACGTTATTGGCCTATGGATATGATGGCGAAACGGAAACTTGGCTTCGAAAAGCAGAGCTTTATGATTTTGCACCGGGTCGGGGTGGAGATGGCATGGTTTTGGATGTTGAGGGAAATATCTACTTGACTGCGGGAGTTGGTGATTTGGGTGGGGTTTATGTTTTTTCGGCACAAGGGCAACACTTGAGTTTCTTGCCTACGCCAGAAACCCCCACCAATTGCACTTTTGGTGGGGCTGATTTAATGACATTGTATATTACAGCAAGTACTTCGGTCTATGCTGTTGAATGTGAGTTGCCTGGATGTCTTGCATTTCCATGCGAATCTTAAAAAACTTTGGAGGTTGGAGATGAAAATCGGTTTGACTCAAATTATATTAGGTGATTGGTCGTTGGATGACACATTGGAATTGTGTCAAGAAGCAGGATATGAAGCTATTGAGTTGGTGTTTGGCGCTGGGCGCGATCCTGACGTAGATATGAGCGACGATGAAATTCGAGCGGTTAAGAAAAAGTGTGACGATGCGGGAGTTGAAGTAACAAGCGCAATTGCTTGGTATGAGGATCGTGGTAACTTATTAAGCCCTGATGCGTCTGCAAATGAGGCGGGTTTGAAATGTTTGAACCGCGCAATTGATATTGCCAATGTATTGGACATCGGTGCGATACTATTGCATCCGGGTCAGTTGACGGTTGAGGCGACTTATGAGCAGGCTTGGGATCGGTTTTTTGGCATGATGAAGGATGTTGCTCCTTATGCCCAAGAAAAAAAGGTTGCTGTTGGTATTGAAAATGTGTGGAATAAATTTTTGTTGAGCCCTCGCGAGAATGCAGAATTTGTCGATGCTGTTGGCAGTGATTTTATTGGTGTGTATCTCGATACGGCCAATATGATGTTTTATGGTTATCCTGAGCATTGGATACGCGGGTTGGGTGACAGAATTAAACGGGTTCATTTTAAGGATTTCGTTCGCAAAGACCGACAATTTGTGCCGTTGATGGATGGGGATACCGATTGGCCAACCGTTGTGGCTTTGTTACGCGAAATTGGATATGATAATTCTGTGCTTCATGAAGTGGGTGGTGATCGTGCAATGCAAATTGAAATGGCCAAACGGATGAAAAAGATTGTGGGGAGCTAATGTCGACAAGACGCGCAGCTGCGATCGATGGTGCTGGGAAGATATCCGTTATTGAAGAGGCTATGCCTGAACCCAAACCGGGCCAAGTGCTCATTGAGGTCACTGCAAGTATGGTGAGCCCTGGCACGGAACTGGGTGGTGTGAAACGACGGCGTGAAAGCCCTACAGATGCGGGACCACGTCCATTTGGGTATTCAAATGCGGGCGTTGTGATTGCGCAAGGTGAAGGATGTGAAGATGTAGTCATAGGAACACGTGTGGCGTGTATGGGTGGCGGGTATGCACAACATGCAAGCCATGTTTGTGTGCCGCGCAATATGGCTGTGCCAATCCCCGACGGGGTCAAAGACGAACACGCTGCATCTATTCATTTGGTTGCTACCGGTTTAAATGCATTTCGGCGGGGCGATTTCAAATTTGGTGAGTTTATGGGGGTGGTTGGCTTGGGGCTTGTTGGCCAATTTACGTGTCAATTGGGGCGTTTGGCTGGTTGTCATGTCATCGGGTTAGACACGTTGCCGATGCGATTAGATATGGCACAGACCTGTGGATTGGAACGGGGCGTTAACGTCAAAGAAGAAGACCCCATTGCGATTGCACCCCTCTTTTCCAGAGGTTATGGTTTGGATGGGGCCGTGATTGCTTTTGGCGGGGACGGTACTCAAGCATTTGTTACGCTCACTAAGATGATTAAAAAGACGCCAGATACACACCTTATGGGGCGTATTGTCATTGTAGGAGGCGCACGGATTGAACATAATTTTGCTGCTGCTCTGGGCAATTTAGATGTGCGCAGCGCTGCACGTACAGGCCCTGGTTATCATGATGAAGCTTGGGAACATGGTGCAGATTATCCGGGTGTGTTTGTGCAGTGGACAACGCGGCGCAATATGGAAGAATGCTTGGTCTTTATGGCTTCTGGTGGTTTGTTGGTCGAACCCTTGATCACACATCGGGTGGCGCTTAATGATGCGCCCGATGCGTGTGAAGAATTGATTCAGCACCCTGATCGTGCTTTGGGGGTGGTGTTTTTACCGTGAGATAACAATGGCTGAAAACAAATATCGCGCAGGTGCTATTGGACATACGGGCAGAGGCAACTTTGGTCATAGGCTGCATATGCCGTATAATCAAATTGGTCACATAGACTTTGTTGCACTTGCTGACCCAGATGAAGGGGGGCGTTCCAAAGCACTTTCTGACACCCAAGCTTCAAGCGGGTATGCGGACTATCGTGAAATGCTTGACAAAGAGTCACTTGATATTGTGAGTGTGTGCCCGCGGTGGGTAGACCAACACGAAGAGATGCTCTTGGCATGCGTTGAAGCTGGGTGCCATATCTATTGTGAAAAGCCAATGACGTCTGATTTGGCCTCTGCGGACCGTATTGTTTCTTCAGCAAACGCTGCTGGTGTGAAGATTGCCGTTGCACACCAAGGGGTGTATTTGCCTCAGATGCATGCGTTGCATGCGATCATCGCATCTGGGCAAATAGGTCAGTTGTTGGCTATGGAAGCTTGTGGCAAACAAGATCATCGCGGCGGCGGGGAAGATACCTTGGTATTGGGTACTCATCTTTTTAATATGATGCGTTTTTTTGCAGGTGATCCCTTGTCTGTTTTTGGACGTGTTTGCCAAGAGGGTCGAGATGTTCAAATGGGGGATGCTCGGGAGGCAAATGAACCCATTGGGCTTATTGCCGGCGATTTTATTACCAGCACCCATTATTTTCATTCGGATGTTGTCGGGCATTTTGTTTCTCGAAAAAATCAGTTGAGTAAAGGGCGAGGGTATGGTCTTGTGCTCATTGGTGAATCAGGCAGATTGGCCATCAATGGCGATGCGAGTTGGGTCGCAGAATTAAATTCAGATGTTTGGTCGCCCTGGGCGGGTGGCTTGGCTTGGCAAGCATTGGATATACCCAAAAGTTCGTTACAGGAAGATGGCAATCGGTTGGCTATATTGAGTTTGGTGGACGCAATTGAAAACGACACCGAGCCAATTTCGTCTGCAGGTGATGCCCGGTGGGCATTGGAAATGATCCATGGTATTTATGCGTCACATTTGGCTCACGCTCGGGTTTCTTTGCCATTGGCTGAACGGGGTCATCCTTTGGCAATCGAGAGACGTTGAGTTGTGCAAATGCCCATTTTGTTGTACATTTTATCCTTCAAACAGTGATTTTGGGCAAATTCTTAGGGTGGCGTAGGAGGTTGAGGTATGAAGGTCAATTATACAAACGAACTGTCTTCTGACTTTCAGGCATCTGTGCTGTTGGCAGGTTGGCCGGGAATGGGGAGCGTGGGCGTGGGCGCAATTGATTATTTAAGACGTAAGTTAGACGCGAAACCTTTGGCCAACGTCGATATGCTTGAATATTTTACTGCAGATGCTGTTGTGGTGGAAGATGGCATTGCGCGTTTGCCAGATGCGCCTACGCATATTTTTTATGGCGTACCGGAACTGGAATTGATCATTTTTCAAAGCGAAGCTCAAATTGGTGGCACGCCAGGTATTGAGTTAATGGATCATATTCTGGATTTGGGTGAAAAGTGTGGCGTTGACACGGTGTTGACGTGTGCGTCTTATATTATGCCCGTGAGTCACAAAGAACCCGCTCAAGTGCTTGGGGTTGCAAACAATGCAGAATTCAGAGACGAACTAAATCCGCATGGTGTTGAAATTTTGGAGCAAGGCTTGGTCTCGGGTCTGAATGGTTTGTTGCTTGGTTTTGCGGGTGCTCGTTCCTTAAATGCGGCTTGTTTGATGGGCACCATGCCCCAATACGCTGCAACAATTCCCAATCCAAAAGCGTCACGTGAACTTGTGCGGGTTTTGGAGCGTTTTTTAAACTGCGATGTGGATATGGATGAGATCAATGAGGCTGTCGAAAAGATGGAACACACTATGGAAGACATTGAATCTCAGATCCACAAGGCATTCTCGTCTATGGAATCAGAATTGGACGGCGAGTTAGAAATAGAGGGTGTAGAGGAAGACAAGGTGCCTCAGTATGTTATGGAACGTATTGAATCGTTGTTTGTGGAAGTGATGCAACAACCCTCTCAAGATCGGTTTCGGGTGAAAGCAAATTTGCTGAAAAAAGAATTGGATCATTGGAATTTGTACCATTTTTACGAAGATCGGTTTTTGGACCTATTCAAGACCGACACTGGTAGCGGCGGTTAGAGGTTTAGAACATCGATTTGCCATTTTTACCCCCCGAACAGAATATTGTTTGGGGGATTTATTTGTGTAGTGGGAAATTGCTTGCCCTGTGCCCTTTTACGGCCTAAGTTAAAGCGGTTTAGGGCCTATTTCGATATGATTTTTCGACTCAAATTTTAGCACTGGAATTGACGGGGTAATTTATGTCAACGATTAAGATTGATCTTTACAGTGATACATCGACCAAACCGACACGTGCCATGCGTGCTTTTATGTGCGAAGCAGAGGTTGGAGACGAGCAAAAAGGTGAGGACCCTTCGGTCAATGCGTTGCAAGACCAGGTGGCTGAATTGCTCGGGAAGGAAGCGGCGTTGTTATTGCCTTCCGGGACAATGTGCAATCAAATTGCGTATGCGGTGCATTGCCGTGCGGGTGATTTGATATTGATGGACCGCACGGCGCATCCGCTTATATCTGAGGCTGGTGGTGCTGCTGTTTTGGCGCGTGCGACAATGTATCCTATTGATGGTGACCATGGTATGTTTACGCCCGAGCAGATGGCTGCCGTGATGGAAGCTCCAACACGCTATAAACCGCCTTTTCGTTTGGTTTGTGTGGAACAAACAACAAACAAACCTGGCGGGCGGATTTGGCCCTTGGAACAGATCCAGGCCGTGTGCAAGATGGCGCATGAGCGTGGAGCTCTCACCCATATGGATGGCGCTCGGTTGTTAAATGCAACTGTGGCAACGGGCATTGATCCTAAGGCCTATGCCGCGTCTTTTGATACGCTGTGGATTGATTTGAGCAAGGGCTTGGGTGCGCCCATTGGCGGCGTGCTGGCTGGGTCTGCTGCATTTATTCAGGAGGCTTGGCAATGGAAACAACGTATTGGTGGGGCTATGCGCCAAGCCGGTATTATTGCAGCCGCAGGATCTTTCGCTTTAGATCATCATGTAGACCGGATGGCGGAAGATCACGCCAATGCAAAAAGATTGGCGAATGGCATTGCGGGAGCACCTAGGATTCAAATTGATGTAGAAGGTGTGGAAACCAATATGGTGCGTTTTGATGTGGCAGATTTGGGTGTGTCTTCTAGCGAATTTGGAGATCTAATGCTATCGGAGTTTGGTATTCGTGTTAGTGCCCCCGGACCGACGCTTGTTCGTTTAATTCCGCATTTGGGCATTACGGAAACGGATGTGGATACGGCTGCTGAGGCCATCCAGAATTTGGCAAAAAAATTGGCTTCATAGGAGTGGGGCATGAAAATCTATCGGGTGTGTATTTTAGGGTGTAGAGCAAGAGGGACGTCGGCTGCATTGGCATACCAAGCGCATCCGCGATGTGAGATTGTGGGGCTTTGCGATTTGGTTCCCGAACGACTTGAAACGTTGGGTAATCGTTTGGGTGTTGCTGCTCGTTTTGAGGATTTAGATGAAATGATGCAGCAGGTACA